>CANGIC010000265.1 GCA_947453795.1 Flavobacteriales bacterium | reverse complement strand
GTTATGTCCACCAGCTGCTGCAATTTCAAAAGCCCGCTTGATGTTCATCTGACCCTTGACCTCCGAAAAATCCACCTCGCTTTTATTAAACACGGCATCAAACCCATTTTGCAGAGGTGAGACAATGGGCTCCATGCGTTCCACCTCATTGAGATGATCCACCACTTCTCGAAGGTTTGCTGCACCGAAAACTTGAATACCTTCCACGATTGCTGCTTCCTCCGCATTTACTTTGGGGAGGATGACGCCGAGATATCCTTCTTTTTTCGCTTGTAACGCGATGGGAAGCACGCCACTCATGGGATTCAACGTACCGTCCAGTGATAGTTCCCCCACCAAAAGAAAACGATCCAACTCGGTGCATGAAATTTGAGCCGCGACGGCAAGCACACCAATCGCAATGGGCAAGTCAAATTGAGATCCTTCCTTGCGAATGTCCGCAGGTGCGAGATTGATGGTGATTTCTTTACCCGGAAAATGCAGGTCATTATTTTTAAAAGCGGCACGAATGCGTTGTTGACTTTCCCTTACGGCGTTATCGGGCAATCCGACGAGGTGAAAATTGATGCCATTGGCAAGATTTACTTCAATGGTGATGGTGGTAGCAGAAATTCCGAATACGGTGCTGCCGTAGGTTTTGACTAACATAGTGGTTTCGTTAAGTGGTTTGGTTGATTGAAGATACGAGAAAAAGTATGGAATTGCAAGAAGGGAGATTTCTTGATTTGAGTATCCCTAATTCGCGCAGCGATCAAATTATGAATTCCGCTAGGATCAAATTCTTAATTCATCCCATTTGAGGAAATCAATAGGCACAAAAAAAAGCCAACGCAAGAGCATTGGCTTTTCAGAATGATATGTGTACAGCTTAACGCTTGTGCATAGGCTCATCGGAAACCGTTAGTTTCTTTCTTCCTTTGCGACGACGTGCGGCAAGGACTCTTCTGCCATTCTTCGTTGCCATACGGCTTCGGAAACCGTGTTTGTTTCTTCTTTTTCTGACAGATGGTTGAAACGTTCTTTTCATGACTTCGGTTCGTTATAAATTGACTTTTTTCTCAAAAATTCGGATTGCAAAGATAACTGATTTTTCTATTCAACAACACTATTGAAAGAAAAAACTAAAAAAAACAATTTGTTGCCCCGCAGACATGTATTTTTGTACCACACATTTTTGCCTTAAACACAATGCTTCGTCCAAAAAAAGAGAAAACCGGTAAACAAAAGATTTCCAAAGATAGCATTCGCAAAGCACGTGGCATCTTTACGTTCTTGAAACCCTACAGAAACGCCTACTTGGTGGGTTGGCTCTTTTTACTGCTTTCTACCTCTGCAGGATTGATGTTTCCATTCTTGATGGGACAATTGCTCGGTCAAGGAGTTTCCAGTAAACCTGCTACCATGCAAGATTCCGTTGGGCTATTGTCCTTGGAAAACATCAACTCTGTAGCCATTGCCTTGTTTATTCTTTTTGCTACTCAAGCTGTGTTTTCATACTTCCGGGTGGTAATTTTTACCAATGTAACGGAAAATGCCTTGCGCGATATTCGACGCTCTGCCTTTAGTAAGTTGATTTACATGCCAATGGATTTCTTCAATCAAAACAAGGTGGGGGAATTGACAAGCCGCATGAGTTCAGACATTACACAGGTGCAAGAAACCATGAAAACTACGATTGCTGAATTTTTCAGACAGATTGTCATCGTGATTGGAGGTATTGCCTTCTTGTTCTTTCTTTCATGGAAATTGGCGCTCATCATGATTGGAACCGTTCCAGTAATGGCCGTTATCGCGGTGTTTTTTGGTCGCTTCATTCGCAAACTGTCCAAACAAGCACAAGATCAAGCGGCAGAATCCAATTCAATCATTGAGGAATCCTTGACCGGAATCAGCAATGTAAAGTCTTTCACGAACGAAATTTTCATCCTCGGAAAATACAACGAGAAAATTGAGCAAATCCGAAACATGAACGTAAAGAGCGGTGTGTGGCGTGGATTGTTTGTGTCCTTCATCATCTTCTGTTTGTTCGGTGCCATCGTGTTTATCGTTTGGCAAGGTTTGCTAATGACCCAGGGGCCAAATCCTGAGTTGAATCCAAAAGATTTCTTCTCCTTCATCATGTATACCATCATGATGGGCGCTTCGATCGGTTCACTACCCGACTTGTATGCGAGCATCCAGAAAACCATTGGCGCCACGGAAAACTTGATGACCTTGATTGGTCAGCCGGGTGAACGAGAACTTTTGACGGGAAAAAGCACACCGAACATTACCGGAGAAATTCGATTCAATAGTGTAGAATTTTCCTATCCACAGCGAAAAGACCTTCCCGTGCTTCAAGGAATTAGCTTTCACGCCCAGCAAAATGAAACGATTGCTTTCGTGGGCTCATCAGGGTCGGGTAAATCGACCATTTCCTCCCTCCTACTGCATTATTACGACACGGACAACGGTTCTATTCAGTTCGATGGAAACGACATTAAAACCATCGATGTGGCGCATTTGCGTCAACACATGGCAATTGTGCCTCAAGAGGTGATTCTTTTCGCAGGATCCATTCGCGAGAACATTCGCTTTGGCGCTACCGATGCCACGGATGAAGAAATCATTGAAGCAGCGAAAAAAGCCAATGCCTGGGATTTCATCAGTTCCTTTCCTGAAGGATTAGAAACCCAAGTTGGCGATCGAGGGATACAGCTTTCAGGAGGACAAAAGCAACGCATCGCCATTGCCCGCGCCATCATTAAAAATCCGGCAATCCTTATCCTTGATGAAGCAACTTCTGCCTTAGACTCAGAATCAGAACGCTTGGTGCAAGACGCTTTAGACAAACTTATGGAAGGACGCACCTCATTTGTGATCGCTCACCGCCTTTCCACCATTCGCAACGCCAATAAAATTTTAGTCATTCAGCAGGGTCAAATCGTCGAGCACGGCACCCACGAAGAACTGATTTCACAGAATGGCATTTACACCAATTTGGTGGAATTGCAGGGCATGGACCAGGGGGAGGACTTGTAGTT
>CANGIC010000264.1 GCA_947453795.1 Flavobacteriales bacterium | reverse complement strand
GTCACCCCATGCACATTATCAATTGCGCTGAAATTGGTTCCGATGTTATGACAGGACCATTGAGCGCCATTAAAGCCCTGGCTAAACATCCATTGACTGATTTAGGTTTGCAACAGTTCTTGGCGGATCACGCGAAAGGAAACGGGTAACTTTTAGTTACTAATTACGAGTTACTAATTACGAATTACGAAAATGTTGGTGGGTGAGGTTCCGAAGGAAGACTCGAACTCACCATTCGAAGTTACCATTTACCAAACGCTTGGTGGGTAAAGTTCCGAAGGAAGACTCGAACCCACCATTCGAAGTTACCATTTACCAAAAGCTTGGTGGGTGAGGTTCCGAAGGAAGACTCGAACCCACCATTCGAATTCACGATTAATCCAAGAGTCACTTGCTACTACTCCATATTGACGTACATCAAGACGGAGCCAAGGAGTACCTAATTCGTAATTAGTCATTTGTAATTCGTAACTTTTTTTGTCTTTCAGCGCAGCGGCTTGTCCGCCGAGGAGGGGTCTTTTGTCCTAAATAAATCACCTTCAAGAAGAACTAATTTGTGATGCAAATGTTAAACATGTGTATTACAAATTATTTCTATCTCCCTTGAATTTTCCAGTTAATTACACCGACATCATAGACAGGATTCATTCCTTGAATCCTGTGAAGTATGGTAACGACAGAAATTTCATTGATGGTTCGGTGAGTTATTTGTCGCCCTATATTTCACGAGGAGTAATTAGCACGAGGCAAGTCTATGAGATGCTGATTGGAAAAAACTTTGCTGAAGAAAGAATCGAAAAATTCATCCAAGAATTGGCATGGCGCGACTATTGGCAACTGATCTGGAAACACCATGGGGCATCAATAAACTTCGACTTTCGACACCCTCAAAAACAACCAAATCGAAGTGGCATTCCTTCTTCCTTGGCAACTGCATCTACCGGAATTGAGGCCATCGACGATGAAATCAATCGCTTGTACACAGAAGGATACATGCACAACCATGTGCGGATGTACGTTGCATCGATGGCGTGTAATTTAGCTCATTGCCAATGGAAATCCCCTGCACAATGGATGTATTACCATTTGTTGGATGCCGATTGGGCAAGTAACGCCTTGAGCTGGCAATGGGTTTGCGGGACTTTCAACAACAGGTTCTATTATGCCAATCAGGAAAACATAAATACCTACTGTCGAACAGCACAGCAAAACACCTTTCTTGATGTTGATTATTCTACTTTCGATTTGCTTCAAATTCCTAACGAACTCGAGGCAATTGAAACACTTCAATTTACAACCCCACTTCCTGAAACCGATGTCCCCACTTTGGATGCACACCTTCCAACCTTCATCTATAACTTTTACAATCTAGATCCAACATGGCGAAGCGATCTTTCAGGAAATAGAATTCTCTTGCTGGAACCATCCATCTTCGAAGAATATCCTATTTCTGAAAAATCACTTCAGTTTTGTATTGATTTAGCCAAAACGAATATTCCAGACATTCAAATTTGGGTGGGAGAATTCAAGGAATTACAAGCGCAAGTGAATGGAGAGATTTATTTCAAAGAACATCCGCTAAATAGTTATGCTGGAATCGAGGATTCAAGGGATTGGTTATCCATTGATCGCGGAGATTTCCCCTCATTTTTCTCTTTTTGGAAAAAATGCAAAAAGCACTTGAAACCATGAAAAAGAGTCATCTCCCGACCAAAATCTGCCCAACATGTACACTTCCCTTTACCTGGCGGAAGAAATGGGAAAAGAATTGGGAAAATGTAAAATACTGCAGCGAAAAATGTCGACGCAACAAATCAATCACAGATGAAAAACGTTAACCTCATTTTTCCAAATCAACTGTTCGAAGTAAGTCCCTTGTTCGAAAAAGAAGGAGACATTTTTCTCATAGAAGAACATCTCTTTTTCCATCAATTTCATTTCCATCAACAAAAGATTGCATTTCATCGGGCAAGCATGAAAAGCTATGCCTCTTTTCTCGCATTAAACGGAAAGAAATTCAGATACATCGATTCTCATGAACCTAAGGCAGACATTCGAATTCTTATCCAAGATTTAGCACAATCGGGCGCTGGTTCAATCACTATAATTGATCCTATTGACAATTGGCTAACACGCAGAATAACAACCGCTTGTTCCAATCATACCATCGAACTTATTGTTTTAGATTCACCCATGTTCTTAAATACAAACAAAGAGCTGGAATCTTTTTTTCACCCAACGAAGATCAAATTTTTCCAAACTGAATTCTACAAGAAGGAGCGCAAAAAAAGAGAGGTATTACTTACAGATTCTGGAGAACCGCAAGGCGGACAATGGACTTACGATGTGGATAATCGCAAAAAGTACCCTAAAGGTAAGACTGTTGTTCAAACCGATTTTCCTACCGGTAATCGATTCTATCTCGAAGCCGTTGAGTATACACGCACCTACTTCAATAGCAATCCAGGAAAGCTTTTCGACAATCAGAAACACTACCCTATTGACTTTGAAGAAAGTAAACAATGGTTCGACACGTTTTTAATACAACGATTTGCCGACTTCGGAATCTACGAAGATGCGATCGTTTCCAAGGAACTTGTATTGCACCACAGTGTGATCACACCGATGTTGAACGCAGGATTACTTACTCCGCAATATATTCTTGATCAAACACTTGCTTTTAGTGAGAAACATTCCATTCCCTTGAATTCATTGGAAGGATTTGTTCGGCAAATTATGGGATGGCGCGAATTCATTCGTGGGGTGTATATTACCAAGGGAAATGCGGAAAGAACGAGAAATTACTGGGGATTCACGCGGAAGATTCCACCAAGTTTTTACACCGGAACAACGGGAATAGAACCCATTGACCTTACCATAAAAAAGATTCTTGAAACGGGCTATTGTCATCACATTGAACGCTTGATGGTACTTGGAAATTTCATGCTTTTGTGTGAATTCGATCCAGATGAGGTGTATCGTTGGTTCATGGAACTCTTTATCGACGGGTACGATTGGGTCATGGT
>CANGIC010000263.1 GCA_947453795.1 Flavobacteriales bacterium | reverse complement strand
GCAACACCTGCACCGGTTGGCATACGAACTACTACATCAGCATTTTGTCCCCAACGATAATGTGATTTTGCTAAGTTATTAATGATTTGCGTCATACCTTCGGATACGAAATCAGCAAATTGCATTTCCACCATCGCTTTGTGTTTATTGATGGATAAGCCAAAGCCAGTTCCTAAAATAGCAGATTCGCATAAAGGTGTATTACGCACACGACCTTTACCAAACTCTTCCATAAAGCCATCCGTAATTTTAAAAACCCCACCGTAATCAGCAATATCTTGACCCATTAATACTAAATTATCATGTTTACGCATCGCTAAACGCATACCATCACTAATCGCATCAATTAAACGTTTGTTTGTTTTTGTGCCAGACTGATTGGATGTATCTTCAATTACACAAGGCATAAATAATTCTGTAACTTCTTTTTCTGTATTTGGTGGAGGTAAAGTTTCAGCATAAGCTAATTCTAAACCAGCATCAATATCATGTTTAATCTCGTTACGTAAATTTTCAATAATATCTTCTGTTAAAACACCTTCATCTAATAAAAATTTCTCGAAAGTATTAACTGGATCTTTTCTTCCCCAAACATCAAATAATTCCTTAGGAACATATTTAGTTCCTGAAGCTTCTTCATGTCCTCGCATTCGGAAAGTCACACATTCTAGTAACACTGGACGAGGATTTTCTCTAATCGATTCTGCTAAATTTTTAACCGTTTCGTACACTTTTAAAACGTTGTTTCCGTCAACCGTTACACCTTCAATGCCATATCCAATAGCTTTATCAGCAAAAGATTTACAGCGGAATTGCTCGTTGCTAGGAGTAGATAATCCATATCCATTATTTTCAATCACAAAAATAACGGGTAAGTCCCAAACAGCTGCTGTATTTATACTTTCGTGAAAATCTCCTTCACTGGCTCCGCCGTCGCCGCTAAATACAACAGTAACTTTTTTCTCATCACGTAATTTGTTTCCTAACGCAATACCATCTGCAACACCTAATTGCGGCCCTAAATGAGAAATCATCCCTACAATATTGTATTCTTGACTTCCAAAGTGAAAACTTCTATCACGTCCTTGAGTAAAACCACTTGGTTTACCTTGAAATTGGCAAAACAGACGATTCATGGGGATGCCACGAGTCGTAAATACACCTAAGTTACGATGCATTGGTAAAATAAACTCGTCTCTTTGCAAGGCAGAGGCCACACCAACGGAAATGGCTTCTTGGCCGATACCGCTAAACCATTTGGCAATACGTCCTTGACGAAGAAGAATCAACATTTTTTCTTCAATTAATCGAGGGGTTAAGATATTTTTATATAGTTGTAATAACGTATCGTCTTTTTGTTTACGTCTATCAAACTTAATTGGAGATTCTGCTGTAATCATAACTCATAAATTTGTAGCGAAAATACCAATTTTAGCTTTACTTTTGAGGATAATTCATGAATAAATTACAAAACATAGTTAACAATAAGTGGTTTGCTTATGTTTTTTTTATAGGAGCACTTGCTATCAGTATTTTTCAGCATTACCGAGTCTTTTCTCTGGATGTGATAGGTTATCATAGTTGGCGTCAAACACAAACACAAACCGTCATTAATAATTTTGTAAATGTTGATTTTAATATTTTAAATCCACGACTAGATGATTTACATTATGTAAATGGTATTTATCGCATGGAGTTTCCTTTAGCACAATGGCTAGTAGCTTGTTTATATAAATTATTTGGGAATCATTTATACTTAACTCGATTGTTTTTTTATATGACGACTTGGGTATCAGTTTTCGGGATGTTTCAATTAGTCTTTGTTATCACTAAAGATAAATTAACAAGTCTGTTAACAGCTTGGCTCTTTTTATTTTCTCCTGTGATTTATTATTATTCAGTCAATCCATTGCCCGATAATTTAGCCTTATGTTTTGGGATTTGGTCGGTTTATTTTTGGATACATTATTTGCGTGTTGGAAAACCATCCTCTTTTATATGGAGTTGTATTTTCTTTTCGTTAAGTGTTGCGGTTAAACTTCCCTTTATTGTTTTTGGTGCGATGTATGTATCAAAGTTTATTGAGAAAAAAGGAAATAGAGTGTTAAATTTCAAATACGCTTACATTCCAATAATGATATTAATACCTTCTTTACTTTGGTATCTATGGGTAATTCCTTCGTGGGTAGGTAATGGAATTGTAAAGGGTGTTTTTGATAATGATAAAACATATATTCAATTGCTTGATATTTTACAATTTAATTTGATTTCTACTTTCCCAGAATTATTAATAAATTATGCAACAGTACCTTTATTTTTGATAGGATTGTATGTTGCTATTAAACGTCTCGATAAAAAAGTAAATAGTCACCGTTCTTTTATATATGTCGGTGTTTTATTAGTGGTTTATTTTTTATACGAATTACCAATGATTGATAAAGTACATGATTATTATTTGTTCCCATTTTTACCATGGTTGTTTGTTATAGTAGCATTGTCTATTCATTATATTATTTCCATGCCCTCATCAAAATTAAAATACCTCATTGTTGTTAGCGTTTTGTTAAGTCCAATAACATCTTATTTAAGATGCAATACGAGATGGAATACAGAATCTCCTGGTTTTACAAAAGAATACTTGTCTCATAAACATCAAATTCAAGCTATGATTCCTAAAACAGCTAAAGTCATGGTTATTGGAGATGATTCAAGAAGTATTGTATTATATCATCTTAAACGACAAGGGTGGAGTATTGGGCAGTATGGAATAAAAGATAAAGATTTTGAAGATGGAATAAAAAACGGAGCTACTTTTATCATTTCAGATTGCGATATGGCTACTAATGCTTTATTTATAAGACATACGGATAGTTTACTATTTAAAATTAATAACATTAAATTATACAAATTAAAATGAAACAAGTAATATTACTTTTATTAGTTGCATTTAATAGTCATGCACAAGTTATGTGGCAAATAAAAAATGACACAATCAAAAAATGGTATTACCAGGATGGTGATGAGTTTAATAATCCTATAGTGGATGAAAGTAAATGGCATT
>CANGIC010000262.1 GCA_947453795.1 Flavobacteriales bacterium | reverse complement strand
GAAATCATCTTCAATTTGTTGTTTGTGATTCTTTCATTCGCAAGTATCATATCTCCAATCATGTTTACCTTCCCGCCTGAATTGGATGTGAAAGGGATCGATGAAATCACGATGTACTTTATTCCATTTACAGTGACCTTACACTTCTTTCCGGCAATTGTATGGTTCGCCATTAAACCCATTTTTATCAAAGCAGTATGAAGTCATTCCTAATAATTTTTAGCATGCTAACGCTAGGTGTATTGACATTGAATTCCTGCAATAAAGACAAGGTGCCAGTGGATTGCACGGCAGCGGGTTGTACAGATACGATTTCCTTCGCCAATCAAATCTTACCAATGATTCAAAACAACTGTGTTGGTTGTCATCAACCGGGTAATGCATCTGGAGGGTATTCTCTTTCTACATATTCAGAAATCTCAGCGAATGCCGATGCGATTCTCAACTCATTGTATGGAACATCAGTGGCGTTAATGCCTCAAGGTGGGCCTGCGTTGGCGGATACGCTCATTCAGCAATTTAGCTGCTGGAAGTGCCAAGGGAAGTTGGATAATTAAGTGAAGAATTAAGAATTAAGAATTAAAAATGAAGGATGAAAAATTTTTGTTTCGTCCTAAATAGTTCAAGGGGTTCCAAGAGGATCCCTTTTTTTATTCTATCCTTCGGGTAACGAGCTCATTCACTTTCTTGAAAAACTGAAAGGGCATGTAGGTGCGCCATTCGATGTCTTCCAGCTCGCCTCCCATCACAAAATAATGATCGATGCGTATGCGCTCAAATTCCGCAACGACATGATCGTGGAAGTTCACCATGGCAATCCAGCCGTCCTCGACTTCATCAAACCATTCTTCGTAATAACAATCGTCGGAATAATGAAAATTGAGTACATTTTCACCAATTAAAATGAATTTATTGATCCCCGCTTCAATCATCGGTTCAATGATATCCCGTTTTAAGGTCATGATGTCATTTTCGATGGCATCGTTCCATTCACCGATGAACTCTATGATGGCAAATCCATCGTCGTATTCAGCAAACAGAACTTTTAAAAATAGCGTGGGAGATCCCATCGAATCCCATTGTGGGTGCAGATAAAAGTTGTAAACGGTATTGTTAAATTCAAATTCGCTGTATTCCCTGCCATAAAATGGAGAGTTTGGATCATCTGCGGAAATGTACAACTCCCTCCAGGCAAAATAAGGTTCAATGTAATGCATGTAATTTTATCTGAATTGGCATACTATGTGCAAAGAGGCCGAGCATTTTTATCCGTATTTTTGACAAGTGAAAATCCGGTCGAACTTTATCCTAAAATTACAAAAAATGAAAAAGATTTTTCTACTTACTGGTTTAATCATTGTTCTTGCTTCTTGTGGGAAAAATGAGAATCGTCCCATCGAAGAGTATGTTTCGGCTTTTCTTAATGAAAATGAGAATGTTGTAGCATTTGGCAAGGCCGATTTAAAATCAATTCTTGACGATATGGATTATTCATCCATCCCAAAATTTGGATTAATCATGAAGTCTCAAGTGAAGCAATTTGAGAAATGTGTGAATTTGAATTCGTCTATTTATTACGCGTTGGAAGGTCCATTTCTCGAAGACGGTACACCTACAACGACGCTGGCATTCATCGAAGTGAAAAATGCAGATTCTCTATCCGCTCAATTAAGCATTCAAGGGTTTGATATGGAAGAAACGGGGGACCTTCGCTATTTCGAAAGTGGTGATGTGGCCATGGGGATGCAAGGCAATCTGGCCATTTTTATTTCTAAAAAAGGAGAGTTTGACGGAAAAGTAGCATTGGAGGATGCCTTTGATCGGGTCTATGGTGATGTTTCTGAAGGGAAGGTGAATCAAATTTTGGCAGCGAAAGGCGATATCGTCATGGGGATAAGCATGAAAAACCTCTACACGACTTCAAATACAGATCTGGCAAAATTGAGCGATGAAAAGAAGGAAGGGATTTTAACTATGGTCGACGGTTCGTTCATCCAAACTGCCATAAGTTTTGAAGATGGTGCTGCGCTGATCAAAGTGAAAAACTACTTTTCTCCGGCATTGAAAAAGCGCATGTTCTTTAAAAAGGATGAAGGGGCTTCTATCGTTTCAAAATTGGGAACGGGCAACCCTGTTCTTGGTGTTTCATTGAACTTGGACTTGAAGAAGATGCAATCGTTTATCGATGATTATGCGGCCAATGCAATGCGTGACCTGATGGAATCAATGGGTCCACTTCAAATGGTCATGGCCAGTAGCAAGGATGGACTCGCTGGTATTTTAACCGGAGAAATGGGCTTCGTGATGGTTGGTCAACCCAATGCCAATGAAGGAATTTCAGACATGAACATGTACGTTGGTCTTTGCCCAGCTGGAAAACCACTGGCAGAAATGGCCAAAGGATTTTTAATGGGATCCATGGCTAAGGTTGAACTCAATAACAAGGGATTGTCAGCATACAGCAATGCCGAATATGTGCCGGCACCGGGACAAAAAATTCGCCTACCAAAAGGGTGCGAAAATTTTGGAAAAAAGGGAATTACAGGTTTTATCAATTTGGAGGATGTGGATATGGAATCTTTTGGATTGACAGAAGAAGAGAAAATCCTCAATGTGGTCAAATACGTGACCTTTGAAATGGATGAAAATGGAGCTACAATTCGCATTCAAGCCCGCGATGGGAAAGAAAACATCTTGAAGCAAGCGGCTGAATTGATGGTGAAAGAGCTTGAAATGAAGATTTCTGGCTTAACATTATAATCGCACACCATGACTTTACCGAAAGACCAATGGAACGCGCTCAACAGTGAGGAGGAGCGCATCATCGTGAATAAAGGAACAGAGATGCCCTTTACCGGTGAGTACAATTCGTTTAAAGGAATTGGAACCTTTGTGTGTAAACGCTGTGAACACCCCTTGTATCGCTCCGATGCGAAGTTCAATTCGGGCTGTGGTTGGCCATCGTTCGATGATGATATTTCAGGAAATGTGAAACGTGTACTCGACAAAGATGGACGTCGAACGGAAATTGTTTGTGGACATTGTGGCGGTCACCTCGGACATGTTTTCGAAGGAG
>CANGIC010000261.1 GCA_947453795.1 Flavobacteriales bacterium | reverse complement strand
TGTCATGTCTGCACCCCAATTGGCTTTGTACAAGTTGCCATTGTCGTCGCCAGGAAATCGCAAATTGAGAAAATTCTCATCGATGTGCTCCGCGTTGTAATACAACCCTTTGTATTCACCATTCACATACAAGCGAACATAACTATTTCTTGTTGAAATCACATTTTGATCGCGCAAAAGCGAAGCAGAGAGAAATGACCGCAGGATGGATGGGTCGTTGTGCTCTCCATTTAAATTGAGCTTCTCAAGTCCTAACCATTTCTGACCGGTCACATAGGTATTCATCGAAACTTTGAATGACTTTTTTGCCGCAAAACGAGAGGTGTTCCCGCGGAGACGAAAACCTACATTGTCAACGGAATCAACGAGGACCGAACTTACATACTTGAATTTTGCAGGATACTCGTGATTGGCTTGAAGACTATCTGGATGGAGCATTAAGGCCAGATTGGTCGGGTCAACTTCAATAAATACGGATGCTACCTCATTTTGAATAAATGCATTGTTGTCAGCAGGATGCACCTGGGCAGTCAATGTGCTGGTTGCAATTAGCGCAACGAAAGCAATGATGGGATGTATGTATAACTTAACCACAGATAGATTTCTTAATGTCAAATATACACTAACGGATTTAATTTGTGTCCAACAATGGTGAATACATTTAATGGTATCGCTAACTTTGATGCTGTGTTGCGGTTTATCTTCTTTTTACTCATTGTCGCGTGTTCCACTCCTGATAAAAAACAGAAGGTGGAAGATCAACCCTTGGTGTGTAGTCCGTATGAAATTTACATCGACGATACCATTGCTTTAGCGTGTTATTCGGGACCAGAGTTTTTAAACGGCGAAGATATCGGTCATCAATTGTCAAACTATGTGGCCGATAGTGTAGGGAAATACTTGAAATGGTCCTTCGAGAAAAGCGACTACAGGCGTATCGTGTTGGACAGTATTGCTGTCGATTTAACAGTGATTTCAGGTGACACTGTAATGTATACTATCCAAATTCCATTTGAAAAAACGAATCGCTGCAACGCTATTACCTGCATCGATCACCGAGGCAGCTGGGTAGATAACCGCCGAATAGCCGATGCACATCACAAGGAGTTTATTCAAAACCTCAAAAAGGCCGGTTACCAGCGCATCCAATCCAACCTCTTTACCTCTGGAACACTCTACGAATATTGGGTGATTTTTACCCGTGAAGCGGACGTCAGGGGTTGTGATTAGATAGTTGTTAGTTACGAGTTACGAGATACGAGTTGGGGAAAATACAATAGGGTTTCAGTTCCATCTAAGGTTAAGGTTATCCATGCTCCATGTACCAAAATCGTAATTTCGAGACTGCTATCGCACCTTACGTGTCCGCTGCGCTGTAGCCGCCAAATTAGTAACTCGTAACTAGTAATTTGTCATGAGTAACTCGTAATAAGTAACTCATTCTACCTCAAGATCGTCACACTTCCGTAGCGAATGAATTTATTGTCCGTGTTTTTCGGTTTAAATTCAATCTTCCACGTGTAGGTGCCATCTTGCACATATTTTCCGCCATAAGTTCCATCCCAACCGATTTCTGCATTGTGGGTTTCGAAAATCAATTCTCCCCAACGGTTGAAGATGTACATGCTGAAGTTGTAAGGGTCAAATCCTGATGTAAATACGGGTTCAAAGCTTTGGTTAAACATATCGCCATCGGGCGTGAATGAATTCGGTACATATAAGATGATGTCATCCAAATACTCTACTATCGCATAAGCCGTATCGGCACAGCCAAGAGGTGTCAGTGCAATCAATTCAACTTCTTGGTTGGAAGATTGTCCTGAAAAATCAAAAGTCGGATCTGTCTGTGTCGATGTGCCAAGGTTTTGACCGAAGGTCCATACATAGGATGTTGCGCCAGTCGTGCTATTTTGGAAATTCACTTCGGAGTTGTTCATCGAATAATTTGGTGGGGTAGCTGTAAATGAAGCGATTGGTAACTCTTCCACACAAATCATGTTGGCAATTGTTTGTGTTCCGACACATCCATCATTGCTTGTTACGGTAAGCGTAACATCACTGCAACCTCCAGCATCGAACACTGTACCAACAGTTCCGCAACCTGTAAGTGCCGTGCCGTTTGAAATTGTCCAATTGCAATCAACACCAATCGTTCCTGTATTAATGAATGTCACATCCAATGGCACACATCCTTCCGTCACGCTCGCAGCAAAACTAACTACAGGAGTAGGAGAAACCGTTACGCTGAGTTGGTCTGTGTCTTCACATCCATTGGCATCGGTTCCTGTTACGGTATATGTTCCAGAACTAGCTGGAGTAAACGGCACGCCATTCAATACGCCATTGTTCCATGTGTAGGTGGCAGCGCCGCTTCCTGAAACGGTAACTGGGAATCCTTCACATACCGTTACATCAGGACCTGCATTGACAATTGGCAATGGGTTTACGGTCACTATCACTTGATCGGTATTGATACAACCATTTGCATCCGTGCCGGTTACGGTATATGTTGCGGTGGCTACCGGGGTGAAAGGTGTTCCATCAATCACAGAAGACGACCAATTGTAAATGGTCCCGCCAGTTGCTGAGAGTGTTGCTGCAGCGCCGAAACAAACCGCTTGATCAATTCCCGCATTAATTGCTGGCAAGGCACTCACCGTGACAAGCGCTTGATCGGTATTGATACAGCCATTCGCATCTGTCCCTGATACGGTATAAGTAGTAACACCTACAGCAGGGGTAAATGCAGTTCCGTTCGTTATTAGCGGAACCCAAGTGTATGTTGCAGCACCAGTAGCGGTTAATGTAACGGTAGCACCGTCGCAAATCGTTTTATCACTACCTGCATTCACTAAAGGCAAGGGATTCACAGTCACAAGCACCTGATCGGTATTTTGACAGCCGTTGAGGTTTGTTCCTGTAACTGTATAGGTTGTTGTTGCTGAAGGAATAAACGCAACACCATTCACAACACTATTGTTCCATGTATAGGTGTTAGCGCCACTTCCCGACAAGGTTACGCTTGCTCCGGCACACACCACGATATCTGTTCCAGCGCTAACAATTGGCAATGGATTCAC
>CANGIC010000260.1 GCA_947453795.1 Flavobacteriales bacterium | reverse complement strand
GTTGAGTCAATTTAAGACGAAAAATGGTGGTGAAAAATTGGATAAATCAATCCTTATTTTTGAAGAATCAGTGGGTGGATTTTGTCACAAATTTAGTATGTATTTGTGACAAAATTTTGGGGGTGGGAATTTTCGGGAATCGGAAATTACAGGAGCGCCATATTATCTTTAGTGTATATCCTAAATCCTAAATATTGTGTGTGTGAATTGCAATAAATGAAGTTGCACGATGACGAATGGTTTATTGTAATACGTGATGATTTGGATGTTATGTGGTATTTTTTGTTTGCGATTGAGGTACTTCTTCGCTTTGAAGCTTCGAAGTACAAGTGAACTTTAGCTGTATTTCGTGAATCCACTTCATAAAAAAAACATATTATATTTATCATTAAGAACATTTTTAAGTATATTTACATAATATATAGTGCAAAATGTTTTTCGAAAGCGTAAAAATCAAGGATGTTAAATCGGAAATTGGTCAATTGGTCAAGTCGCATAGGAAACGCGAGAAATTATCTCGACAAGATCTGGCTGAAAAACTTGGTATTTCCCGAATCACCATTCAGAATCTGGAATCGGGTAAGAATTTCACAATTGATACCTTGCTCAAGGTCTTGCAGTACTTTGATCTAATGAGTGCTTTTAACGACTTTTTGAAAGGGAAGCGCAATGAGAACGACAATGTTGAATCGTTATACTAGGTAGATGGCTAAGAATGAAATCATCACGGTGTTTTGTTTCGGACAAGAGATTGGAAGAGTAGGTTTTGATGAAGATCTAAATCGTTCGTCTTTTCAATACAATCCGGAATATCTTGAAAGCAAGAAGTTTGAAAATCTCTTTCCGCAAACGGGTATTTTGAATAGAGTGCCCCAAGTGCAGCTATTTAGTCAATTCAACTCTGAAACATTTCAAGGGGTGCCTCCAATGATTGCAGATTCATTGCCTGATGTGTTCGGAAATATCATTTTTAAGAAATGGCTTGAAACGAGTCACAAGCAGTTTAGTCAAATATCCGTAATTGAGCAGTTGGCGTATGTGGCTGATCGAGGAATGGGCGCATTGGAATATCGGCCAAGTAAGGAAATTCCAAAGTCGTCATCCATTGATCTCACTGAGATTATTGCCGTACTCAAGAAGGTACTAAATACCAAACAAGAAGTGCATGAAAGCGCGTTGAATCACGATGCCTTGTTGAATGTGTTTAAAATTGGAACTTCGGCAGGAGGTGCACGACCTAAAATCTTGATTTCTGAACACAAGCAAAGCGGTGAAATCATTCCAGGGGATTTGAACCATGACTCGGACTACAATCATTTCATTGTGAAATTGCATTTAGAGGATGAAGTTGGCTACAATAGGGAGGTGGTTGAATATTGCTATTACCTGACAGCAACACACCTCGGAATTAACATGATGCCATCGAAGCTCATCGATCAAAAACATTTCGCTACACTGCGTTTTGATCGTCAAGATGGGAAGAAAAAGCACGTACTTACGGCATCAGGATTGACGGGTTGGGATTTTCAACGTCCAAATGATTCCAGCTATGAAAATCTGTTTGAGTTGGCACTTTTTCTAAAGGTGCCAAATCGGGATATTGAAGAGTTATTCAAACGCATGGTGTTCAATCTTATCTTTTCCAATTCGGACGATCATTTGAAAAATCACTCTTTCATTTATGATGAAGCCACGGATCGATGGAATCTTTCACCGGCCTACGATTTGACGTATTCCTTGAATCCACTGTTGAATTATACAAAGACAAGTCGAGCGTTGTCGATCAATGGGAAACGAGTTGACATTCAACTGGAGGATGTGCTGACTATTGCGGAGACATTAACGATTAAAAATGCGAGAAATGTCATACGAGAAATCCAGGATGGAATTGATTTTTGGAATGAGAAAAGCAAGGAGATTGGAATCTCAAACGACATTTCTCAACGTATAGATCGGAGATTCGTTCGTTTAGTCTAAATCATAGGTCAAATAATTAGCCCATCAAAACCTAAAGAAACTATCCGATGACCACAAGAATATACATTTCAGCTAAGATTCAGAAGAATTACAAAAAGATTGTGTTGAATCCACTGCCAGATGCAGCAAACATGCAGGAGCACATGAATTCCTGGAATGCCAATTATGTCCCGTTTCTTGGGAAGAAATGTTGGCTACTCACACACACCATTACGCGCTATACGGTTATTGTACCCGATATTACTGTGAAAGACCTGGATCAGCTTTTGTTCTTGTTTCAGGAGTGCATCATCCAACAGCTCGTTCAAAAACACCTAATCAATGCGGATAGAGTACTTGATTTAGTTGGGCAAATTGAATTTTATCCGACAAATAATGATAAATCAAGCATTGGCTATAACAATCAGCGCATACAAGATCTTAGCTATTGGAAAAACACTTACAGGGCTTTTGAGGATATTTCGTTTTCTCGGATAGGGGCGAATTTCAATATCATCGGAACTCGACTCAATAATGGGAAAAGTCAGTATATCTATCCCACAGAGGAGTTTTTGAGTTTGATCAATAAACCCAACGCTAAGTTTTGATCTTCAAATGGTGAGATAGAAATTGTTTTGTCGTTCAATAATTTGAAATAGATGAAAAGTCATTCTATCTGCCTACACTCTGACAAAGGTCATCCTTTTACCAAACCAATCTCAGAGGAAACTTCATCACCTCCGCATATCTTTGTAATGTCTTAGTTGATGAGGTTATTCTTCAGCATTGGTTAAGTCAGAAATAGGGCTTGTAAAAGGGCTTTGAAACTGGCGGACACAAAGGAAGCGAGAGCTTATATCGTTTGGTGTGAAATTCATGAAATGATTAGATGTAGGTTGTGCGTGCACAGTCTCATCCAAAGTACGGTTGATCGCCGTGGGCTAGAAAATGATTGAAACAATAGTATAGGTGCAAGGCATATTGTTTTGCACTCAAGGACAAGGTAACTTGAAACGTGTTTGGGAAAACCTACACGGCTGATTGAAGCAGATCTAGCCACTTTAAAAGGTGAGCGTAAACTGTCAAATCCGAAGTTGGCTTTAAAACCAGTTACTATTGTTTTTCTATTGATTAAGAAAGAGGAAATTTCAAGTAGTAGATATCACGCG
>CANGIC010000259.1 GCA_947453795.1 Flavobacteriales bacterium | reverse complement strand
GCCATCTTTGGTCAGTTGCACATTTCCGTCATCTGTTCCTACCCAGATCATGTTGGCATCTAACGGTGACTCCGCGATGGTAAAGATGGTACAATGGTTCTCGGCACCTGAGTTGTCTGCAGATAGTCCTCCCGATGCTTCTTGCTGCTGTTTTGTAGGGTCATTGGTGGTTAGGTCTGGAGAAATCTTCACCCAGTTATCCCCTTTATCATTAGAGCGGTGTAAAAACTGACTTCCGATGTACAAACGATCTGGTTGGTGAAGACTTGTTGTGATGGCCGCATTCCAGTTAAATCGAAACTTCGGATCGCCTTGCACAGGAAAAGGTTTGATTACCTTGACTTGTTGAATTTGTTTGTCGTAGCGCCATAATCCCTCCGCACCTTGCATTTCAGAATACACGATGTTTGGATTCGTTGGATGAGGATACACACGGAAACCATCTCCATACCCTACAGAATTCCAGTCACGCGCTTCAATTCCACCTGGACTTGCCGACGGACCATACCACGAACCATTGTCTTGCAATCCACCGTAAATGTTATAAGGCGTTTGATTGTCCACACTCACGTGATAAAACATGCAAATCGGCAAATTCTCAATCATTTCCATGGTTGTTCCACCATTCAATGAGCGGTACAAACCGCCGTCGGTGGCAGCAAAGATTTTCTCTGGGTCATTCACATCAAACCAAATGTCATGAATATCAGAGTGCATCATTCCCAATCCTTTGAAGGTTTTTCCGCCATCGTGTGAAATGGAACCCGACAAGCCCGCTTTGGCAACAACATCAGGATTCTTCGGGTCCACGGAAATGCGGGAAAAGTAAAATGGGCGTACCGTTAATTCAAAATCGCTGTTCAAGTGTTTCCACGTCGCGCCAGCATCATCCGAACGGTACAATCCCTTTTCTTCCGCTTTTTCGGCTTCAACAACAGCATACAAGATGCTTGGATTGGACGGTGCGATGGTCACAGCAATTCTACCCAAGTTTCCTTTCGGGATGCCGTTGTGAATTTTATTCCATGTCGCTCCACCATCGGTACTTTTGTAGAGGGAGCTATTCAACCCTCCTGAATTGAAAGAATACGCAGTACGGCGAAATTCCCAAAATGCCGCATACAAGATGTTCGGATTTGTTGGATCCATGACAAGTTCAGAGCAGCCCGTCGTTGCATTTACGTAAAGTACTTTCGTCCAAGTCGCACCGCCATCTGTGGTTTTATACACTCCGCGATCTTCGCTGTCCCCCCACAAGGCACCCATGGCGCCCACATACACTGTCTTTGAATCTTTCGGATGCACTTCTACCGCACTGATGCGCTCGGTTTTCTCCAAGCCCATGCTCTTCCAATTTTTGCCACCATCAACCGTTCTGAATATTCCAGCTCCGATCGACACACTGTTGCGCGTCCACACTTCACCGGTCCCAACCCAAACGGTATTGTCGGGATCGGAAGGGTCAATGCATACAGCACCAATGGACTGCGGTAACTCTTGCAATCCGCCATCAAAAATTGAGTTGAACAGCACACCTCCATCTTGGGATTTCCATACGCCACCTCCTGCTGTTCCAATGTAGATTACTTTCGAGTCTGTTGGATGTCCTTCGATATCTGTAACACGCCCGCTCATGAGTGCTGGGCCAATGTGTCGTGCCTTAAGGTCCCCAAAAAGCTCAAGGCCTTTCAGAATGGAAACTTGGGAATAAGTCGCTGATGCGCATAGCACAACAGCCATTGAAAAGAGAATTTTTTTCATGGTTCTGAATTAAGGACATGTGCACAGCAACATGCTTGGAAAGAATGATTATTCGCCTGGAAAAAGGAAGATTTTATCCTCGAATTTTTGGTTGAGCACGACTTTTTCAAATTCAATGGTCTGACCTTCACCATCTTTCAAGCGTTGCATCATAGAAAAGGGAAAATAGACCCCATCAACTTCTTGGTAATCCGAGTAAACCGTTTGAGAAATATTTCCTTTCATTTCACCCGACGGAATTTCTGCCTCTACCACAATGGGAATGAAGTTTTCTTTATCGATGTAATAGAACTCAACATTAGGCACCTCTTTGCCATCGATCATTAATGGTTTTTTGGTCAATTTAATTTTGAAGCATTCCACCCCTTCCATTGTTTCATTCGGGAGCAATTCAATGCTGTAGCCATTTGCTTTGTAGTTGATTAACGGCGAAATGAAGTCCCCAAGAGAACGTTTGATGTTTTCCGTTTCCTCCGCATCATTTTTCTCCGGCTTCATCGTCATAAAACTTGTTCCCCAAGCTGTTTTCCCGTCAAAGGCCATTTGTACCATTTCCTGACCTTGGAAAGTAATTTTCATCACTGAACGACCATCGCGTAAAGAGATCATTTCAATCGGAATTTTCATGCCTCCGTAATCGACCGAAGCTTTCATTTGTACACTTGAAATGGCCTTTAATTTATCGGAACCGCCGATGTTCTTGATGTATGTGGCAACAATTTCTTCTGCCGTTTGGCTAAAAGAGAGGATTGAAACGAAGGTAAATGCGAGGAATAAAAAGAATTTAGTCATGATGAAACAGTTTTGTTTTTAAGTTGATGAGACGAAGATAATATACAAGTTGTTACAGCTTGTCGAAAAAATGTTAAATCGAAGCACTTACTCACTTTCTGACAAATGAAGATATGATGCTCCAGCAAGGAGTTTCTGAATACCAGACAAGTTGTTCAGCTGATCGTACTTTTTCTTCGCGAGTTTTTCGACCAAGCCCTTCCCCACTTTTTGTTCATCGTGCGTCGTGAACACCATTGATGCTGAAGTAATTTCCCTTATTTGTTGTGCATTGGCGCATCCGAGGTTGATTGTTCCACCGATCCAAAAAGGCAACTTGTAGAATGTCGTGGTGCTGATGACTACATCGACCTTTGGCAAGGATTTTACCCGTGTTCCATGAGGAGCATACAGTAATTTCCCGGCATCGGTGTGAAATACGAAGGCATTGTGCACAGGATCTAAAAGCGATCCACTCCCAATTTTTTCAATGAAGATTTCAGCTTCTTCAAGGGATTTTATCGTCTTGAAATGTCCCCACTTAGCTATCTTTTTCTGAACAGCGCGGTCAGCAATGACGGGAATGGACGCGGCGAACTGAAGCAGTGTTTCTTTGTTGCAAT
>CANGIC010000258.1 GCA_947453795.1 Flavobacteriales bacterium | reverse complement strand
TTTGGAGATTACAGAAATCGTGTGAGCAATAAAAAGAAGGAACTGAAGGAACAAACCTTGTTTAAAATCAACTATCTCTTCCAATCCGACGATTTGATTGTGTACGAACGCACCTTGATCGTGCGTGGATCGAAGCAGGCCTCCCCGAGTGTGGGCATCGAGCACAAATCTTTTCATGTGTACGGACAAAAAATTATTGACGGAATCACCTACGAATTGCGCAGCAGAGATGAGGGCTGCAGCAAAAATATCGCTGTGCTCATGGCGAAATCCATCAAGTCATTCAAGGCGCTCGAAAACCGCTAAACAATTCATCGCCTACAGTCGTTCATACTTCTGAACATCTTTACTAATTTTATGTCATGGAATTGAACCGTGAAAATGTGCTTGAGGTGCTGGGTGGAATCACCGAGCCAGAGTTGAAGAAAGATATCGTAACCTTAAACCTTGTCGAAGGACTTGAGGTTAGCGAGCAATCCATTTCCCTGACTGTTTACGTGTCGAATCCTGCGCTTCATGCCCGCAAACGCATGCAGGAGGCCATCGATTTCAATTTGAAACGGGTTTTTGGAAACAGCGTGCAAATCTCTTGTCAGGTGGCTACCATTCCAGCAGAAGCCAAGCAAGCGCACCGAAAAATCTTGCCCGATGTGAAATTTATCGTGGCTGTTGCCTCTGGAAAAGGCGGCGTTGGAAAATCCACCGTGACGGCAAACCTAGCGGGTGGACTGACGAAAGCCGGCTACAAAGTCGGTATTGTTGATGCGGATATTTATGGCCCAAGTATGCCGACGATGTTTGATGTGGTGGGTGAACGTCCAACCATGTCGGATGTTGATGGAAAGCCCTTGATCAACCCCGTTGAAAGTCACGGAATAAAATTGCTTTCCATCGGATTTTTTACGGAACAAGACAATGCCGTAGTATGGCGCGGACCGATGGCAGCAAAAGCATTAAATCAACTTTTTACGGATGCAAACTGGGGTGCGCTGGATTATTTACTGATTGATTTACCGCCGGGAACGGGCGATATTCACTTGTCTTTGCTTCAATTGCTGCCGTTAGACGGTGTCGTGATCGTGAGCACACCGCAAGAAGTAGCTTTGGCCGATGCACGTCGTGGAATCAATATGTTCCGCATGGAGGGTGCTAAAGTGCCAATTGTCGGTATCATCGAAAACATGGCGTGGTTTACACCAGCAGAACTTCCTGAAAACAAATACTATATCTTCGGACGTGACGGCGCGAAAAATTTGGCTGAAGGCATGAATGTGCCCTTTTTAGGTCAAATTCCGTTGGTGCAAAGCGTGCGCGAAGCAGGAGATGCAGGTCGTCCAGCGGTATTTCAAGAAAATAGTCCGTCCGCACAGGCCTTTGACGAATTAGTTCTTACTTTTGTCAGCGAACTGAATGCAATCAACCAGAAAAAACAGTCAACGCACTAAGCTATGTTCAACAAGCAAGAATTGACCGAAAAAGTAATGAGTGCCATGGATCAACTCCGTCCGTTCTTGATCGATGACGGTGGTGACATGGAACTCGTTGAAATCACGGATGATGCCATTGTCCGAGTACGATTGCTGGGCGCATGTAGCGATTGTTCCATGAGCATGATGACCTTAAAAGCTGGATTAGAAGAGGCCGTGAAAAAAGTGGCTCCAGAAGTGAAAGCCGTTGAGGCCGTAAACATCCCTACATTCGCCTAAATTCTGCATGAACGCGCGAACGAAACTTGGCCTCATCGTCCTTTTCGCTCTTGCTACTACCATCGCGCTGAATGAACTCAATCTTTCTTATCTCGCACCCAACTATCCTTACAAACAAGGGTTAATTACCACCGCTGACGAATACAGCTATTTTTCACCGGCCGAGCAAATGCTGAAAACCGGAGAATGGAATGTCAACAGCACAGGTGAAAAAGCGTACATCCGAACACCCGGTTACGGAATTATTTATTTTGTTGCCCTCGCACTAGGTGGATCGCATGCTTTTTTTGTACTGAAATGCATTCAATTGCTCCTTTTCGCAGGAAGCATTGTTCTTTTCTTTCGACTTTTACGCTTTTTTGCCGATGAAAAATTAAGTCTGATTGCCACGACTGTTTATGCCTTTCTCCCCTGCTTTTCTGGATTCACTTATTACACATTGTCTGAATCCGTCCTGCCCTTTTTTGTGCTCGGTTGGCTGTACACGTTGATTATTCGAACGGAAAAGAATCAATGGCTGATGTTGGTCTTTTCAACGGCAGCGCTCGTCATGATTCGACCGCAATTGATCGTTTTTCCACTTGTGTTGTTGCTGTATTATACCATCAAAAGAGACAAATTGGTGTTTGCTCTTCTTGTAGGACTTCTTCCCTTTGTTTCTTGGCAAGTGCGCACGATGAGTATCCTCGGAGAGTGGCCTGAGTTGCATCCCATTTATTCCACCACAAACAATTCCCTCTACCGTCCACCGCATCGGGAAATGACCGATTTGTTTCGCATTTGGGAATACCGTGGAGAGATGTTTCATGGGAATATGGGTGTGATTTCGAGTGACACCACTATAGATGCACGGAATAAAGTGTTGCAAACAATCCCGGTGGAATACCGCAAATCAATTGAACCTTTACTCCACGATTTCCAGCAATTGAGGTACCTTCAACAGTCCAACTATGCCGGGAAATCCATTCATGGTTTTCTGCCTGGCGAGAAAGAACTGGTGCAGAAAATTCAAAAAGTACGCGAGTATCTTAAAGCTCAACATCCATTCGATTACTACCTCAAAACACCTTGCTTGAGCGCCAAACGATTGATAGGCACATCCATGATGAATTTGTTTGTCTTCCAAGCTACCTGGAGCAATGCGTGGGTTGTTCTATTGCTCAAAATCGTCTGTTTTGTTTTGATTGTTTGCGGACTTTGCGCGGCGATTGTCGTGCTCTTTTGGGGTGAAAACCACATACTAAAAGTGTGTGCACTTGCGCTTTTAATTTCCCTGTTTTACCTCGTGTTTTTTCAGCGAATGAATGAAGAACGCTACCTCTATCCGTACTTGCCAGTGCTGCTTTTGTTTTTTGTCGCAGTGGTTGAAAGGTGGAAAAGGAGAGTGAAACAATTTCAACAGTAAAACAGATGAATTCGTGTTCCGAAGCAGAAAAAACGAACTTTTACACGA
>CANGIC010000257.1 GCA_947453795.1 Flavobacteriales bacterium | reverse complement strand
TGCGCATGGGTCCAAAACTGATGGACGATGATGATGGAAATGAATTCATGGTTGCTGCCGTTCAATCTTCCGTGTTTCCTTATCTGTCGAAAGATGTGCTCAACAAGGGGTGGCAGCATCATCCGATTGTGTATGAAGCAGGGAAGTAGGCGGTTAAAATAGTTACGAGTTACGAGTCACGAATTACGAGTTATGAGTTACAAAATGTATGTCCCCTGTATAGGTTGAGATCAAATTTCTTAAGCGAAATAGCTCATCGAACAAGATGCAAGAGTGTTCGAATTAATTCACATGTCTTAATATCTTAGCATCTTAAAATCTTGATGTCTAATGAGGATGATGGACCGCTACCCTGATGGAACATAGAACATGGACATGTATACTGCTTCGTTGGATGAGTCTACGGCAGCCCATTAATCGGAGTGAGAAGGACAATGAACGCGTTCGAAGTAAGTCATTTGTCTTAATATCTTAGCATCTTAAAATCTTGGGGTCTTTAAAGAAATTCAAAATTTGATCCTGACGGAATTTGATGCCGAAGGCAATTCGAAGTAGGATCGAAGTCTTGAAGCGCAGCGGTCTTTTATATCCTTCGAAGCTCAAAGAGCGAAGAAGGATTGTCTTTAAGAAAATTCAAAATTTGTTCCTGACGGAATTTGATGCCGAAGGCAATTCGAAGTATAATCGAAGTCTTTAAGCGCAGCGGTCTTTTGTCTTTAAGCGTAGCGGTCTTTCGTCTAAAAATGCTACTTTCATTCCAAATTATCAAACCATGGATCGCCGCAATTTTGTCAAGACTACATCTATACTCGGAATGGGAGCATTGATTCTCCCTAACTCACTGTTCGCCATGCCAACGGAAAAAATGAAAAAGGTTCGCCTTGGATTCATTGCCGTCGGATTTCGTGGCCAGTCACACATGGAGGAAATGATGAAGCGCAACGATATCGAAATTGTCGCGCTCGCAGACCCAGATCCTCGGATGATGGCGGATGCGCAGAAATTGCTCGAAAAGCATGGGCATCCGAAAGCGAAAGAATATGGCGAAGGGGACTACGATTACCGAAATCTCTTGAAGCGAAAGGATATCGATGCGGTCTTTGTGTGTTCACCTTGGGAATGGCATTTGGCACACGGAACCGAGGCCATGCGTGCTGGAAAAATCGTAGGGATGGAGGTCTGTGGGGCAATGCGCCTAGAGGACTGTTGGGAGTTCGTGAAAACATACGAAGAAACGAAAGTGCCGATCATGATGCTCGAAAATGTATGTTACCGACGGGATGTCATGGCCGTTTTAAACATGGTGCGCAAAGGCATGTTTGGTGAGCTCGTGCATGGACAAGGCGGTTACGAGCATGACCTTAGAGGTGTCTTGTTCAATGACGGTGTTTCCGCATACAATTCAGGCGTTGAGTTTGGAGAAAAGGGCTTTAGCGAAGCCAAGTGGCGGACAAACCACTATCTGAAGCGAAACGGGGAATTGTATCCTACGCATGGGGTAGGGCCTTTAGCTACCATGTTCGACATCAACCGTGGCAATCGAATGATCCGCTTGACTTCCATGGCGAGTAAATCACGTGGACTGAAAAAATACATTCAAGAACACCCGAAAGGAGGGAAGGATCATCCCAATGCGCAAATTGATTTCAAGCTTGGCGATGTTGTGACCACACAGATTCAATGTGCCAATGGAGAAACCTTTTTGCTCACGCATGACACCTCCCTCCAGCGACCGTATAACCTCGGTTTTCGCGTGCAAGGAACGGATGGGATCTGGCAGGACTTCGGCTGGGGAGAGAACGATCAAGGATTTATCTATTTCGAGAAATTGATGGAACACTCGCACCAGTGGGACGGCTCAAAAAAATGGTTGGAAGATCATGACCATCCCTTGTGGCGCAAATATTCAGCTGAAGCAGAGAACTCTGGACATGGTGGTATGGACTTCTTCGTGGACAATGCCTTCATTGAATGCATTAAGAAAGACCTTGAATTTCCACTCGATGTGTACGATTTAGCAGCATGGTATGCCATCACCCCGCTAAGTGAAAAGTCAATAGCAGAAAATGGAATGCCACAGGATATTCCTGATTTCACCTCAGGTGCTTGGGAAAACCGAACACCAGTTTTTGGCTTGACGGATGCATTCTAGCGACTCCAAAATAGCACTATTGGTGCTCGCCGCTGGACTTGGAAGTCGATTTGGTGGCGATAAACAAATCAATGGGGTAGGTCCCAATGGCGAGTTTCTACTGGAATACTCTGTCTACGATGCCTTGCACGCTGGATTTGATCAGATTGTGTTGGTGGTCAACAAAGAAGTCGAACAGCCACTCAGAGAACGTATAGAACCTATCGTGGGCAAAGACCGTCTTTCCATAGTCATTCAACCTTTACCAGATCCTGATCAACGAAAAAAACCATGGGGAACCGGACACGCAGTGCTTTCGGCGAAGTCAGTGATCCACGGACCGTTTATGGTCATCAATGGTGATGATTTTTATGGTCGAGATGCCTTTGAATTGGCGAATGAAACACTTCGTGGTGGAGAGATTTCTTCATCCCAAATGGCCATGATTGGCTACCAACTGAAAAGAACACTAAGCGCCAATGGACCCGTTTCAAGAGGAGTTTGTAGTTTGAATAATGATGGTTTTCTGCACAATGTGTCGGAGTTCACGGGAATTCAACGCGCTTCAAATGGTCAAATTTCAGCCAAGGAAACAGCTGGTTTTCTTTCTGATGACACCATTGTTTCCATGAATTGTTGGCTCTTCGACGCATCATTTTTTGATTGGCTAGAAGTAGAATTCAATCTATTTCTTAGGGAAAATAAAGAGAGTACAACTGCAGAGTTTTATTTGCCTTCCGCGGTGCAAGAGGGATTGAATAAAGAAAAGTTTCAGGTTCGAGTTATAGATTCTAGTGCACGTTGGTGTGGATTAACATACGCTTCTGATCGCGAGGAAGTGCAAAAGAATCTTGGTGATTTTATAGATCAGGGCTTTTATCCTAAGCAGTTAAGTCATGGATAAACACATCTTAGACATTGCCCAACAGTTTATCGACGGACCGATTGATGATCTGGAAATTATCAAAGGTGGTTTGATCAATTCGACGTATGTCGTGCGGTCAAAGGGCGAAGCATTTCTGCTTCAAAAAGT
>CANGIC010000256.1 GCA_947453795.1 Flavobacteriales bacterium | reverse complement strand
TCAAGTAGAATTGTTAAATTCGATACTTGATGAATAGTCACGCATGAAAAAACTGCTAATCCTGGCCTATGACTTCCCACCCTATGTTTCCGTAGGTGGCTTAAGACCATACAATTGGCATCAGTATATCAAGGAATTTGGCGTTGAACCTATCGTCATCACCCGACAATGGGCAAACACCCATGGCAACCACCTCGACTACATTTCCCCGGGTATTTCACCTTTGGTCATTGAAGAAAAAAGCGATCGGGGAACAATTTTTCGCACTCCGTATCACCCGAATTTAAGTAATCGACTGCTCTTGAAATACGGTGATTCTCGCTTTAAAGTCATTCGTAAGTTAATCTCCGGGTATTACGAATTCGCTCAATTCCTGTTTCCAATTGGTCCAAAATCAGGTTTGTATGACTATGCGAGAAAGTACCTTAAAGAAAACAAGGTAGATGCCATTATTGCGACGGGTGACCCCTTTGTTTTGTTTTCATATGCCTCAAAATTGAGTAAAGAATTTGACATTCCTTGGATCGCAGACTATCGGGATACTTGGGTGCAAGACAAAACACGTTCTGGGAATAGATTTACCAAAGGATGGAACTCATTCTTTGAACGGAAATTCCTGCGCGATGTGCATTCCATTTGTACCGTGTCCAATTTTATTGTGAAACAGTTGCAACAAAACCTTCCGGATAAAAAATACGAAATTGTTTTGAACGGATTTAATCCCGATGTGATGCAATCTGCCGGTGCAATCGAACAACAAAACGAAGTCTTTACGATTTCATTTGCTGGAACAATTTACAAATGGCATCCAATCATGAGCTTCCTTAAAGTGTGTAACGACTTGCTCGAAAGCAAACAGTTGAAGCGGATTCATTTGCGTTTTTATGGCGTAAATAATTCAGTAGAAATTAAAGACGCGATACAAAAGAATTTTACCGCTTTAAGCGACCAAGTGTCCATTTTCCCAAAAACTGCCAATGAAGAATTGGTCAAGAACATGGCGGAATCCAATGCGTTCCTCTTGTTCAATGACTATTCCATCTTGGGCACCAAAATCTTCACCTACCTCGGTATTCGTCGTAAAATAATTTTGTGTTATACGGACGATCAGGATGCTATAAATTTGAAAAACAGACACTACAATCTGCAAGAATTTGAGTCAGAATCAAAACAACTTCAAGCTGACCTTTTGCAGGAAACTGAAGCTGGTGTTGCTGTAAAAGATAAAGCCCACCTCACACGAGTCCTGATTGACTTAAATGACGAATTTATGCGTACAGGGAAAATTGCTTGCGAATCAACGGGCATTGAAAAATATTCGCGAAAAATGCAGGTGAAACATTTGGCAAGCTTAATTGAAAATTTAAAATAATTGCTACAGGATAGTACGCTAAAAATT
This sequence comes from Flavobacteriales bacterium, assembly GCA_947453795.1. GTDB lineage: Bacteria > Bacteroidota > Bacteroidia > Flavobacteriales_D > Crocinitomicaceae > M0103. The sequence continues at coordinate 1,779 of CANGIC010000256.1, read as the reverse complement.
GCCATGAAAGACACTAAAACATACTTCGAAAATTTGGATGGCTGGCGTTTTCTATGCTTTCTTTCCGTTTTCTTTTTTCACAGTTTTCACACTGATTTTCAGCACATCAAGGACAATCCTACCTATTCGTTTATCAAGAAGGATGTGTTTGGAAATGGAAATCTTGGCGTGAATTTTTTCTTCGTTCTTAGCGGTTTCTTGATTACCTATTTAATCATACAAGAACTCAAAAAATACAACAAAATTGATGTTGTCGCTTTTTGGAAGCGCCGGATTTTGAGAATTTGGCCGCTGTTTTATTTTTGTGTCTTTTTTGGGTTTGTCCTCTTTCCGCTCTTTAAACAGGCCTTCGGACAGGTGTCCAATGAAACGGCATCTTTACCCATGTACCTCACTTTCTTAAATAACTTTGATCTCATTGCGCATGGACTGCCAGATGCTAGTGTACTTGGCGTGTTATGGAGCGTGGCCATAGAAGAACAATTTTATTTTGTCTGGCCGCTGCTGCTCTTCTTTATTCCCTTGCGCTACCATTGGGCCATTTTCATTTCCATCATCATCGCAAGCATTGGCTTTAGAATGGCCAACAATAATCCACTGCTCTACGAGCACCATACCTTGTCATGCATTGGGGACTTAGCCATTGGAGGATTGGGTGCTTGGTGTATCTCCAATTCGAAGTCATTTTTTCTGTGGATTGAGAATATGCCCAAATACTTGATTTATACAGTTTACCTTTCGTTCATCCTACTATTTTTCTTTCGCGACGAGGTTTTTCTGGCGGAAACACCCTTTAAACCTTTTGAACGAGCCATCGTGGCTTTCCTCATTCTGGTCATCATTCTTGAACAGAATTATGCGAAACACTCGTTCTATAAAATGTCCTCTTTTAAACGAATCAGCCGCCTCGGAAAAATGACCTATGGTATGTACTGTTTACACTTTATTGGTATCCTTATCGCGTTAAAAATCACGGGGATATTGGGGGTTAATAAAGCGCTATGGCAGGTCCTGTTGATAGAAACAAGTTTGGCCCTCCTTCTCACAATCCTTATTTCTAAATTGTCCTATACCTATTTTGAAATGCCGTTTTTAAGGTTAAAAAAGCGATTTTCAAAAATCTAATATTTCCCATGACGGAATCACAACAAAGATTTTTAAACGAACGATTCAATTCCACTCATCCATGATCACCATCATCGACTACCAAATGGGGAATCTACACTCCGTAAAGCGCGCCTTCAACCGGCTTCGCATGGACGTGCGTATCACGGCAAATCCGAGCGATATTTTGTCTGCCGAGCATCTGATTCTCCCTGGTGTTGGACATTTCGGAAAGGCCATGGATCATTTGAAAAACACGGGGTTACTTGAATCCTTGAATGAAGCGGTGCTGGTAAAGAAAATCCCTGTGCTTGGCATATGCTTGGGCATGCAGCTGATGACAAAGCACAGTGAAGAAGGCGATTGCGAAGGACTTGGATGGTTCGATGCTGAGGTCGTTCGCTTTAAGGTGAAGGATACCCTGCGGTATAAGATCCCTCATATTGGTTGGTGTGATGTCAAACATGAGAAAGAAAGTAAAATACTAAACGGAATAAATTCCAACGATCCGTTTTATTTCGTTCACAGTTTTTATGCACAAACATCCGATCCATCCATTGTACTCGGCACCTCTGAATATGAAACAACGTTTGTGTGTGCCTTGGAAAAAGAGAATATTTGTGGGGTACAATTTCACCCGGAGAAAAGTCACGAAGTAGGGTTGCAGCTGCTGAG
>CANGIC010000255.1 GCA_947453795.1 Flavobacteriales bacterium | reverse complement strand
GCCTTTGAAGAAGGAGTGAATGGATTTATCCCCCGACAACCCTCAGCAATCATCAAGAAGCGCTACGGGGACTGTAAAGATATGGCAGCACTCATCTACAGCATGTTAAAATCTGTGGGCATCAAAAGCTACATGACCTGGCTTGGTTCGCGCGATTTGCCCTACAAATACTCCGAATTCCCCTCCTCATTTTGTGACAATCACATGATTACAACTTACAAATATGAGGGCAAACCCTATTTCCTTGACGCAACAAATAACTTTTTACCCATGGGTGAAGTGGCCTCCTTTACGATGGGGAAAGAAGTCTTTTTAAGCATTGATGAAAAAACCTATGAAGTACTTCAAATGGAAATTCCTGACGCATCAGCGACACCGATGACCGACAGTACATTCATACGCATTGATGGCCGTAAGATTCTAGGTGAAGCCCACACCCTATTTGACGGGTATTATCAACAATGGCTTCAACCTGCAATCATGGCTTTCAAAGATGAACCCATAAAAGCGATTGAATCCTTTACAGAAAAAGGAAACAACTCGTACAAGGTGACACAAGGAACAATTTCGAATACCTCTGATCGCGACAAACCTTGCGTGCTCAACTATGAATTTTCAGTAGATAATTATGTGACTTCGGTTGACAATGAAATCTACATCAACATGGTACTCGAAAAAGCAATTTCTGAAGGCGAATTGAAAAAAGATCGCGTAACTCCCTATTCCTTCGAACAAAAAACAGCTGACCGCTATACCGTCGTCCTGGAAATCCCCAAGGGGTACACGGTGACTTCATTGCCGAAAGATAAGTCGTATGCGTCCGACATCGTTAATTTCTCCATTAAATACCGCACTGAAGGAACAAAGGTATACATGGACCTCGTTTTGGACATCAATACCATTATGCTTGAACCAACGGATTTTGCCACATGGAATGCATATATCAACACCTCAAAGAGTGCCATGTTACAATCGCTCGTACTAACAAAAAAATAGCCCCATGAAATACTTCGCTTTTCTTTTCTTTATTCTTCCCCTCTTTGTTCATGCACAGGATGCTGAATCAATACCTTATTACAAGGCGTACGACTGGACCAAAGAACCCAGAACATTCGACATCACGGAAGAGGATAAGAAAAAAGACGAAATTGTTGTCTTCGAAAAGAAGAGTGTTGAATTCATCAATGTGAATGATGAATTGAAGAAATTTGTCCTGATTCACCGGATTACGCGACTCAATACGGACCTTGCGATTGAGAACAACAACACATACTATCTTTCAAGTGATGAAGATCAAAAAATCAATAAACTAAAGGCGCGCGTGATCAAACCCAATGGGGAAATGATGCAGGTATCACAGTCTGACATCAAAGAATCAAAGGATGAAGAGGGCAATGTCGAATACAAGTATTTTGCCTTTGAAGGACTTGAAATCGGGAGCTACATCGAATACCTGCAATTTGGGGAGGAATACCCCGAATTAACGGGTTCGCGCATGTTCATTCAAAGTGAAAGTGACAAAAAAGTCGTTGAAACCGATATCATCTATCCTTCCTACCTAGAATTTCAGATTTATCCAATGAATGGATTACCCAATTTTCAATTGGACGATAGTGACTCGCTTAAAACACGGATGCATTTAACCCTTAAAGATTTACCGGGATTGGAAGACGAAGATTGGTCCGCATATTCGGCCAACCTGCAGAAATGTTATTACAAACTAAGTAAAAACTTGGCGCGAGGGAAAGGGAATTTTTACACGTACACGGAGGTTGCGAAGCAAATTCATGAAAATATGTTTGCGCCGTTAACGAAAAAAGAAAAGAAACTTGTCGGTTCTTTCATTGATAAAAACACCAAAGGTGCCACTACCACGCTTGAAAAAGTCCGTGCATTGGAAAATGCCATGAAGATCAATATTCCAACTGTAGAAATGAACTTTGAGAATGACGACAACATTGAATTCATTTTGACCAAAAAGATCACCAACGAAGATGGAATCTGTAAGTTGATGTTGAATTGCTTGCGCGAAATGGGCATTGCGAGTGAGCTCGTAATTACAACGGATCGCACAGAAGAACCTTTCCTTGAGGAATTCCAAGGATACAATTTCCTGCAAGAATACCTTATTTATGTAAAGGACTTGGATTCATACTTCTCGGCGAGCATGTATTCGCGAATTGGATATCCTCCGTATGAATTTACATACAACAAAGGGATCTTCATAAGTGAGGTTGTGGTAAATGGATTTGCTGCTAGTGTTGCAAAAGTCAAGTACATCAATGGAACAGACTATAGTGCGTCGATTGATCAAATTGACACAGAGGTTAAATTTAACGATGACAACAATGGGTGTAAAGTTGAGTTTACGCGTGCAACTACAGGTTATAAAGCGCTTTATTATCAATCCATCATTGATCTTTTGGATGAAGAACAAAAGAAAGAGATGAAGGAAGAGTACATGAAGTATTTGGATGAAGAATCGAGCACCCTGGAAAATATGGTATTCGAAAATGACCATACCGCAGATTTTGGAGTGAAGCCATTTATTGGAAAAGCAACAGTGATTTCACCTGTATTTGTTGAACGTGCTGGAAACAATATCTTGTTGAAAGTTGGGATGTTGATCGGACCACAAGCCGAAATGTACAATGAGACAGAACGCAAATTGCCTGTTGATGCACAATTCACGCGTGGTTACAACCGAAAAATTGTCATCAATATTCCTGAGGGCTTTCAAGCAAAAAACCTCAACGACTTAAACATCAGTTATACACCAGAAAAGGGCAATGGTAAGGTAGGATTCACATCATCCTATGAAATCAACGGAAATCAAATTGTTGTAACAGTGAAAGAATGGTACAATACACACTTCTTTTCAGTTGAAGAATACCCATTGTACGAGAAAACAATGAATGCTGCAGCCGACTTTAACAAGATTGTACTCGTACTTCAAGAGAAGAACTAAGTTAGACAAAGGACAAAAGACAAAATACACCACCTCGGTGGACGAGCCCCCTGGCTGAAAGTCCTTTTGGATTTCAAGATGTTAAGACATCAAGATTTTAAGACTGATTCTCACTTCGAAGTGCAAAACAAGTAACTCGTAATTCGTATCTCGTAATTCGTAACTCGTAACTCGTAACTCGTAACTCGTAACTCGTAACTCGTAACTCGTAACTCG
>CANGIC010000254.1 GCA_947453795.1 Flavobacteriales bacterium | reverse complement strand
GATTTATTACTCATTCACGGAACGGTTGATGATGTCGTGGTGATGCAACACAACTATGCGCTGGTGAAGAAGTTTGTTGAACTTGGAATTCAAATGGATTTCTTCCCGTATCCAATGCACAAACACAATGTCACAGGTAAGGATCGCGTGCATTTGATGGACAAAGTGTTGAACTACATCATTGATAACAATCAGTAAATCTCGAATCTTGAGATTTTCATAATTTTGCCATCACTTTTAACTTGATCATGGGAGATACACATTCCACAAACCATACGCCGACGAAAGAACAAATGCTTGAAGCTTTTCGACTGATGTGCACTGCAAAAACGCTTGCGGAAAAATATGAAGCGAATAAGGAAGTTACTGCAAAGTATGTGCATGCTACATCTCGTGGGCATGAGGCCATTCAGTTGGCTGTTGGATTGCAACTTTTACCACAAGATTGGGTGGCACCGTATTACCGTGATGACAGTATTCTTCTTGGCATTGGAATGACTCCCTATGAGTTAATGCTTCAAGTATTTGCAAAGAAAGATGATCCCTTTTCTGGAGGTCGTACTTACTATTCACATCCTTCGTTGAAGCGTGACAACATGCCTAAAATCCCACATCAATCCTCAGCAACTGGAATGCAAGCTATTCCGACGACTGGGGTAGCGATGGGAATTCAATACAAAGAAAAAGAAGGCCTTTCAGAAGATTACCAGGGGTTAAATCCTGTGGTGGTTTGTTCCCTTGGTGATGCGTCATGCACCGAAGGTGAAGTTTCTGAAGCGTTACAAATGGCGGCATTGAAGCAGTTTCCTATCGTTTATTTGGTGCAAGACAATGGTTGGGATATCTCGGCAAATGCAGCGGAAACGCGTGCGCAAGACATGACCCAGTATGCGAAAGGATTCAATGGAATCGAGGTGCGTACCATTGATGGCAGTGATTTCAAGTTGTCCTTTGATACGGTAGCAGAAGTGTTTGACATTGTCCGAAAAGAACGTCGTCCATTCATCATTCATGCGAAAGTTCCACTACTTGGACACCATACTTCAGGTGTAAGAAAAGAATGGTACCGCGACGACTTGGAAGAAGCCGCAACGCGCGACCCTTATCCAAAATTGAAGGACTTGATGCGTTCAAATGGATTTGGTGAAGCGGATTTCATCAATGTGGAGGCAGAGGTGCGAAAATTGGTGGATGAACAGTACGAACAGGCCTTAATTGCTGAAGATCCTACGCCTGAATCTGTAACTGATTTCATCTTTGCGCCAACACCGGTAACGGAAGAAAAGGGAGAACGCGAACCGAAAGGGAAGAAGAAGACGGTTATGGTGGATTCCGCGCTGTTTGCGGTGCGTGAACTGATGGAAAAACATCCCGAAGCATTGCTTTATGGTCAAGATGTTGGGGGTCGCTTGGGTGGGGTTTTCCGTGAGGCAGCCACCTTAGCACAGCAATTTGGCGATAACCGTGTGTTCAATACACCCATTCAAGAAGCATTTATCATTGGTTCAACGGTAGGAATGTCTGCTGTTGGCTTGAAACCCTTTGTAGAGGTTCAATTCGCGGATTACATTTGGCCAGGATTGAATCAGTTGTTTACGGAAGTTTCGCGTTCGTATTATTTATCGAATGGAAAATGGCCAGTGAGCTGTGTGATCCGGGTGCCAATTGGTGCTTATGGTTCGGGAGGACCTTACCATTCGTCCAGTGTTGAATCCATTTTGACCAATATTCGTGGGATCAAAGTGGCTTATCCATCTACGGGTGCAGACCTCAAAGGATTGCTCAAATCCGCATTTTATGATCCAAATCCAGTAGTAATTTTGGAACACAAGGGCTTGTATTGGTCGAAAATTCCGGGAACGGAAGGCGCGATGTCGATTGAACCAGATGAGGAGTACATCATTCCTTTCGGAAAAGCTCGAGTTGTTCAGGAGGCAGATGCCGAGTTGATCAAATCTGGTCAATCCTGTGTCATCATTACCTACGGTCGTGGAGTATATTGGTCTCTCGAAGCCACAAAGGAATTCGCAGGAAAGGTAGAAATCATCGACCTTCGGACCTTGAATCCATTGGATCACGATGCCATGAATGAAGCAGTTCGCCGTCACGGAAAAGCAATGTTGGTGACGGAAGAATCTACGGAGGCCTCATTCACACTTGGCTTGGCTGGAAGAATTCAACGCGACAATTTCAACGCATTGGACGCTCCAATTTCGATCGTTGGTTCTGTTGATACACCTGCCATTCCTTTGAATTCAACCTTGGAGGCGGCACTGTTGACGAATTCAAGTCAGGTAAAAGAAGCACTTGCGAATTTATTGAACTACTGATCAATCCACTGTCCAGTGAAATTGTCTTTGTAGGGCGGGAAGATTTCTCCAAGGTATGGCCTTTCCAGATATTTTGTTTGTTCCATTGGCGTTTTGAAGTTCCAGTACTTTTGTTTTTCGATTGTAGCGATACCGAAATATGTGTTGTGCTTCGGAGTAATCGGTGAGTGTCATTTTTTGTCTTGCTTGATCAATTTCTAACGCAAAATCTGCCATGTCATCGTTTTCAAATTGAAAGATCATGTAGCCGTCACGGTGGATGAAAACACGTTTTACTTTAAAATCAAAAAGAGAATTCCCTTCTGTGAAGTTTTGATGAGTGACGGCATAGGCACCATGCATTAGTGGCCTCGATGCATGATCATCATTGAAATTGCCTCGCAAAAAGTAGGGTCCTATAGATTCCATAAAAATGAATCCAATTAGTACAGCAGTTACCCATTTTGGTTTGATGGAGAAATAGCGCGCATCAACATCGTTATTTTTTGAGTTAAAAAGGTAGGGATACACGAGGTAAATACTCATCATCAGCAAAATGAATGAAAGCAGTTTCACTGATATGTCGAAGGAGATGTTGATGGCAAAAATGTTCAGAAAAACACCTGTTGCGATGATCAATCCCAGTTTTCGGGGGCGAGCGAATAAGATCATCAGTCCTGGGATTATTTCCATGATTCCCATGAACAGGTTGTATTCATAAGAAGTGCCCATCGTCGACCAGAACAAAATGTCTTTGTCCAATTTCCCCATTGGCGTGTACAAGAGGTTTGGCTCCGGAAGGTAAAACTGTGCTTTGAAAAGTTTGTCTGCGCCATATTTTAGTAATATCGCTGATAGAAAAAATAGGGAGGCAGTGCGTAACAT
>CANGIC010000253.1 GCA_947453795.1 Flavobacteriales bacterium | reverse complement strand
CTGAAGCGCACACCCAACGGAATGGTCCAAAGCCGTAATCGAAGCACATGGGCCCTAGAATATCTTGCACGTATGAAGGGTACTTGAAGTCAATGCCATTTTTTGCCATAATGTCCGCCCCTGCACGCGATGCTTCCAATAGGAACGCATTGCCGTAATCGAAGAAATATGTGCCGCGTGCTGCATGCGCATTGATCGCTGCAGCATGTCTGCGCAACGTAGCTTGTACCTTTTCATGGAACAACTCTGGTTCTTCCGCCATCATGCGGTTTGATTCTTCGAAACTTTGACCTGCAGGGTAATAGCCACCAGCCCAAGGATTGTGCAACGATGTTTGGTCCGAACCAAGCTCAACAAAGATTCCTTCTTGCTCAAACTTCTCCCAGACATCCACAATGTTTCCAACATAAGCGATGGAAACTACCTCTTTATTGTTCTTTGCTTCACGAACTCTCGTGCACAAAGCATCCAAATTTTCAATGACTTCATCCACCCAACCTTGAGAGTGACGTGTGTGCACCGCTTTGGCGTTTATTTCAGCAGTTACCGAAACGCAACCTGCAATGTTTCCTGCCTTTGGCTGAGCACCAGACATACCACCAAGTCCTGCAGTGACAAATAGTTTCCCAGCAATACCTTCATTGTTTTTTGAAATGCGTCGAGCAGCATTCAATACGGTAATCGTTGTACCGTGAACGATTCCTTGTGGCCCGATGTACATGTAAGAGCCAGCGGTCATTTGACCATATTGTGTTACCCCCATCGCATTAAAGCGCTCCCAATCATCCGGCTTGGAATAATTCGGAATCATCATCCCGTTGGTAACCACAACTCTTGGTGCTTCTTTGTGTGATGGAAACAAGCCCATAGGATGACCACTGTACATCACCAATGTTTGTTCATCGGTCATTTCAGACAAGTATTTCATCGTTAAGCGGTACTGTATCCAGTTTTGAAAAACTGCCCCATTTCCGCCATAGGTAATGAGTTCGTGTGGGTGCTGCGCTACGGCGTAATCAAGATTATTCTGAATCATCAACATGATGGCTTTCGCCTGTTCACATTGGCCCGGATAATCCGAAATCGGTCGTGCATACATCGTGTATTCAGGTCGATAGCGGTGCATATAGATGCGTCCATACCGCTGCAATTCATCCATGAAATCCTCGATCAATTCTGCGTGTTGGTCCTTCGGGAAATACCGTAGGGCATTGCGCAACGCGAGTTTCTTTTCCTCAGGGCTTAAGATATCCTTGCGTTTTGGCGCATGGTTAATTTGTGGGTCAAAGGTTTTTTTTGCTGGAATTGCAGCAGGTATGCCGTTTTGAATGTCATGATGGAATTCCTCGATCGTCATAGCGTTGGAGATTTTTGACAAAAATACACCGAAAAACGAAATGAGACGAGGAAAAGGTACTTACCTCAAGACATTCACAAAGCCATTGAATTCGTGCTGATCGTCATTTTGAGCATCACGAGCACGAACAATCCAAGTGTATGTTCCTTGTTGTACAGGCAAATCTCCATAGGTTCCATCCCAAAGGGCCTCAGGATCATGCGATTCCCAAATGATTTCTCCCCAACGATTGAAAATGTAGAGATCAAAATCAAAGATGTCTATACCTTCAATGTGAATACCCCACGATTGGTTGTGTTCATCATTGTCCGGTGTAAATGTGTTTGGCGCATAAATCAAGACCTCAGGGAAAACAACAATTTTAGCTGTTGTGGTATCGACACAATTGTATTCAGAAGTGGCAATCAAGGTAACGAGGTATTCACCCGTTTGACCATCCGGGAAAATTGTTGTTACATTCTCTTGTTGAGAATACGATGGAGTTCCGCTTTCGATGAACCATTGGTAGTAATCCGCATTAAGAGAATAGTTAGTCAACATCACTTGTGTATTGAACATATACACTGGATTAGGGCTATATCTCAAATCGGCGAATGGTTTTGGATAAACCGTGAGATAGTCATAGAATGTGGTTGAATCAATACATCCTTGCGGAGAAACCACCACCAATTGTACGTCGTAGTTTCCTGCCCAAAGCGGATCAAGTGTAATCTCTGATACATTACCGAACGATTGTCCGTTGGATGTCACCCACCAAACAGAATCTACCATCGTTGGATCCGTTGTGTTCACTACTGTGAAGATCGCAGGTTCACACAAATCATTCGGATCAGCCAAAATCTGAGGAACAGGAAGTGGCGCCACCGTTACCGTGGTATTCAAAACCAAAGGTGTAGATTCACAGCCATCAGTAATGGTCACAGTGTAAATCGTTGTCGCTGGTGGATTCGCAGAAATGGTACTTGACGCCGCAAAATCAGTCGCGCCAGTGCTCCACACGAAGTCGTAAGGAATTCCAATGCCACCAGTCGCTGTCGCGGTTAAGTTCGTGGGGTAGCCTGGACAAATCGTTATGTCCGGACTGATCGTCCCACTAATTGGATCATGAATGGTCACCACAATGGATTCCGGCGTCGAAATACACCCCAATTCATTTTCGGCATAAACCGTATATGTCGTATTCACTAGTGGATTTACATCTTGGGTAGCGGCAAGATCCGTTGTGTGATCCCAATGGAACAGGTAACTTGTTCCGCCAATCGCAGATGCCGTCATTGTAGCCGTTCCGTTCTGACAAATCAAGGTGTCATTACTCACCGACACGATTACTGGCGGCGGAGCTACAATCGTTACATTCGAGCAGGTTTGACAACCAAAGATGTTGCGTGAACACACATTGTAGGTTCCTGTCGGGAAAATGACAGCGAATGAATCCACCTGCCAAGTCACGCCACCATCAAAGGAGTATTCAACAGCTGTTGGACTATTGATGTGTATTTCACCGTCCGAGAGACCCGCGCAGCTTGGTGGGACACTCGATGTGGTCTGCGTAATGTTTGATACCAGTACTTTCACCGTATCGCGAACGATACCACAAACTGTGTTGCTTTCTCGAAGAATAAACTGATAAATTCCCGGTTGATTCACCATGACACTAGGCGATAAGGTATTGAAATTCGGTGTAAACGTTACCGTTGGCGTAGGGGAGATCCCCGTAGTCAGGTATTGCCAAGAAGGTGAATTCGTTGCTGAGCTGATTGTTCCTGCCAATTGAATCGGTTGCCCAAGACAAATGGTGTCATCTATTCCCGCATTCGGCGTGGGAGGTGGAACTACCGTAAT
>CANGIC010000252.1 GCA_947453795.1 Flavobacteriales bacterium | reverse complement strand
TTTTCTTCTTCGTATGACGCGGTCACGTAAGAAGAATAACTATCGGGTTTTGGATTCAAGGGACTTGTAGGAAGTTTTACATAGTTGTATGTAATATCTTCTGTTTTAAGGTTTTGAGCAAAAAATGTAAAAGAGATTAGGGCAAAAGGAATAAATAAAAATTTCATATTATACGTTTAGTGTTGGGTGTCAGACGTAATTTTAGGCAATTGGTTGCGCAAAGGTAGTTTTGAATTATGAACTACGAATTACGAATTACGAATTACGAATTTTCTGGCTCTTTCGCATCGGAAAAGTGAGGTGTGTAGCAGTCTTGAAAACACGAGCCCTTTTAGATTAAATTACTAGTTAGTAGTTTTGAATTGTTTTACTCGTGATTATTTAAGTCATTAGTCATTAGTAATTAGTCATTGGTAATTAGTCATTAATTTTTCAGTTCCTCGCGGCAATCCAGGCAATAGATTTTTCGAACGAACGCGGAATACGAATTGAATAAATTTTTCCGTCTTTAAATGAAAAAGCAAAGTAGATAATCAATTCATCGAAACGGTAATCGGAGCAGTCGCCAAATGTGTAGCTCGGATAATCTTCGTCGATGAAAGGATCAAAATCTGAAAACCGCAATTCCATGACCACTTCACCAATTTTATGATCAGTAGCAATGCCATAGTTGGTGTCCTTAAAAAAGCGATCGCCAATCCCATTTTTTCCGGTGGCTTTTTTGCGCATTGCTGATATGGCACGGATATAATTCATGTTGCCAAAAAATCGGCCGTTGGGATGTAGAATTTTTTCCATCGCTGCTTCATTAAACGCAGAATTAAATGCGTCACTGAATTTAGTCAATAGCTTTTCATTGGCTTGTCGTTCTTCGTTTGTGACTTTGTGTATAAATGCAGTGGTTTTCATGGGTTGCAGTTTTAATTTTTAGTTGTTGGATATGATTCTTTGTGAGTTGGCTACCGCCTTGTGTGCCATTTTTAAATGGACTATTTTGTGCTCATGAAATCGGAAGACAAATCGGAAGATGATTTCATTTTTAGCTTGAACAAGTGGTTCTCCGAAATTTGGTCCGAGGAAACCTTCATCATCGAAATTGAGGTCCTCAATGCACTGGTTGTAGCAGCGAATTTCAAGCACCTCTTGTCCTGGAAAAATGTCCAAGGAAATCCCGCGATTGTACTTCATTGCGTTTCGTGATTTTATACCGTTCGGACCGTGAATCATTTTATGAAAAATACCGGCTGCCTTTCCCTTGTTTAAGTCGTTGAAAAAACGACCTCGCTCATGCAAAAGATCCAAGATCGCATTGACATCAAAAGAGCTAAAAGCATGGCTGAAATCGTTTAAAAGATCCGAATTCATTTCCATTTCTTCTTCACTGAATTTTTGGACAAGCTTGTTTCTCACGGCGCACTAATGTTAAAGGTTTGCAACCCCTTGTCAAAGGACATGCCATGATATTTTTTGCACTAAACACAGGGTTAATTGTTTGAATATGTATCAATTAAACTATATTTATATCAAAAATTGACTTATGAAGACATTGGTGTCATGGCATGCGTACAACAACGATTTTGCACAAGGAAAGGTCGTAGAAGATGGACCAACAGTGGGCTTTCACGAACATTTCTACAAACATGATCGTCACATTATCCTTTCAACTAACCATCCCGACAATGAGGATTTACGTGCCCTGCATCTCCGTACGTTTTTAATCAAAAAATTTCCTGATCGTGTCATCGAAATCCAATACCTAGATATTCATGATGTCATCAATCAAAGTGAAATTCGGTCTAAAATAGATCCATTCTTGGTGTCGTTAGGGTACGATGAAATTGATATTTTCGTTTCTCCTGGAACTCCTGCGATGCAAATTGCGTGGCACTTGAGTCACATGAGTCTCAACTTGCGCACATCATTGTACCAAACGCGCGCAGCCATGCATACGCAAAAGAAGGACAAGCCGGAACTTATTAAAATTATTCTCGAGCGCTCCTCTTTGCCCGTAACGGCCATTTATACCCAAGAAAATGTCAAGCGCACCTCGGCTGCAGATGAGGACTATTTCATTACACCGACCATTCAGAAGATATATGACAATGCCTTGAAAGTCGCGCAAACGGATCAGGTTACGGTAATGATTCTCGGCGCAAGTGGAACAGGGAAGGAGAATCTTGCCAAGTACATCCATTCCAATTCTGTCCGTAGTGAAAAGCCGTATGTACCTATTAACTGTTCGGCCTTCAGTGATAGTTTGCTGGAATCGAGATTGTTCGGTTATAAAAAAGGAGCATTTACCGGGGCTGATAAAGATACCGCTGGATTGTTTGAGTTGGCCAATGAGGGAACGATTTTTCTCGATGAAATAGGAGACATTTCACCCTATATGCAACAAGCGTTGTTGCGTGTTTTGCAGGAAAAAGAAATCATGCCGCTCGGTGGGAAAGCCAAAAAGGTGAATGTGCGTGTCATTGCGGCCACGAATCAACATCTCGTAAAATTGTGCGAGGAAGGTAAGTTTCGTTGGGACTTGTACTACCGATTGTCCGTAGTCGAGCTTGATATCCCTACGCTTATACAACGCGGTAAAGCTGACCTCAAGCAAATGATTGAACATTTCATTACCCAAAAAAAGAAGGAACTCCGGCGATCTAAAAAATTAGTCGTGGAACGAGAAGCCATGGATGTGTTGATGAATTATTCGTATCCTGGAAATATTCGAGAACTGGAAAATATCATTGCGCGCTTGTATGTTTTCAATGAAGATCGTGTTGCCGTTGATGTGTTGCCCAAACGCTTGTTCCAAGATGCGATGAATAAGCCGATGAATTGGGATTATATCGAAAGGGAACATATTGTTCGGGTGCTTAAACATTTTGAAAGCAACAAACGTCAAACCGCTTTGGCTATTGGTTGGGCGATCAATACGCTCGTTGCTAAGATGGAGAAATACGGATTGGGATAATGGAGTATGGACTTTAATCAGTTACGAGTTAAGAGTTACGAATTACGAGTTACGAATTGCCGAAGGCATCAAATTGCGCAGCATCAAATTTTAATTGCCGAAGGCATCAAATTCCATTTAGACTTTAAGATATCAGATTCTGTGTTAATTTCAAAATTGTACTGATCATTTTTTTTACTTTTACATAAGTTAAAGACAGCCTAGAGCTAGTCTGTGTAGCGCATTGTCTTTTTGGTGCGCTACTTTTT
>CANGIC010000251.1 GCA_947453795.1 Flavobacteriales bacterium | reverse complement strand
GTCACCGAAGGCTGTTTCGTAAATTTCCTCTGTTCCTCTGTGGTTAAAAAAAGTTGTGGAATCGGAAAAGTTTTTTGAGATATAAGTTAAAAAACAAACCACAGAGCCACAGAGGACACAGAGGTTTTAAAATAGGAATTACGATTTTGTTCCTTTGGCAATTCGAAGAATGATGAAAGACTTTGAGCGCAGTGAATCATGTCACCTAAGGCAGTTTCATAAATTTCCTCTGTTCCTCTGTGGTTAAAAAAAGTTGTGGAATCGGAAAAGTTTTTTGAGTTATAAGTTAAAAAACAAACCACAGAGCCATAGAGGACATAGAGGTTTTGATAAGCGAATCACGAATTTGATGCTACGCAATTTTAAAATTTGATCCCAAAGGAATTTGATGCCTTTGGCAATTCAATGTAAGATCAAAGTCTTTTGTCTTGAAGCGCAGCGGTCTTTCGTCCCTTGTCCTTCGAAGCTCAATGAGCGAAGAAGTGACTTTCGTCCGTATAGAATTTGATGCTACGCAATTTGATCCCAAAGGAATTTGATGCCTTTGGCAATTCAATGTAAGATCAAAGTCTTTTGTCTTTTGTCTTGAAGCGCAGCGGTCTTTTGTCTATAAAAAACTACAGCGGAATAGAAATCCGAAACGTAGACCCCACATTGACCTGCGACTCCAGCACGAAGACCTTCCCTTTGTGGTACTCGGTAACGATGCGTTTCACTAAGGAGAGTCCAAGCCCCCAGCCTCGTTTTTTGGTGGAAAATCCGGGTTGGAAAATGGTTTTCAATTGATTGGGTGCAATGCCCTTGCCGCTGTCTTTGATGTCGATGTGTGCCCATTCAGGTGTAGAATGAATGGTGAGTTGTAAACTTCCAGAACCCTCCATGGCATCAACGGCATTCTTGCAGATATTCTCAATCACCCATTCCATCAGTGGCGCGTTATGCAGGATAGGCAGTTCGCCTATAGCAGTGAATTCGATGTGCACCTTACTCGATACGCGTGGACGCAGGTATTCAACGACGTTTTGAACCGTGACATTGAGGTCGCTGACTTCCAACTTTGCGCCGGATCCAATTTTTGAGAAACGGTCCGTAATTTTCTCTAAGCGATCGACGTCTTTCTGCATTTCGGACGTAATCATCGGGTCAGCATGTTGGTCTTCAAGCAACTGAATCCAAGCCATCAATGAGGAGAGGGGTGTGCCTAACTGGTGTGCTGTTTCTTTGGCCATTCCTGCCCATACCTGGTTTTGTTCGGCCTTGCGGAAGGTGCTAAAGATGAGGTAGCCGATAAACACGAACATCCCAATAATGAAGAAAATGATGTAAGGGAAATACTGTAAGCGTTTGAGTTCCTCGCTATCGTCAAAATATAAGATGTTGCGCTGACCATTCTGGAAATCAATCACAATCGGCTCGTTTTGCAGTTTCAATTCACTGATGGTTCCTGAAAGTGCTTCGGGAGTAATTTTGTCCTTTTTTAGGTTGCTGCCGATGACTTGATTGGTGCGCGCATCGACGAGCAACACAGGAACAAGATCCTGATTGTTGATCAATTCATTGTTGAACGACTGAAGCAAGGAGTCACGCTGTTTTTCGAGCCGGATGAGCTCCTTGGAGTCGCAGTAATAATAGGTATTGAAGAGTCCATCGTAGATCTCAACGGTAAATGACGGATTCGACTTTTCCCAGGTAAGTGCCAATGCTTTCAGGGAATCTTCAAAAATTTGGGTGATCTCCTTTACGGAAAGTGCAGCGTTTTTCTGCGCAGCGCGTATGTCCGAGGTGTCAAAATCAAGGTTGATGTATCCCGAAATGGCTTGATCGTTGTCCATCAAGATGACAGGAATGTCCTTGTTTTCATTGATGATTTTTAATGGGAATCCATAATCCGGAATCACATCCAAGGGCGTTTCTTTGGATACTTCTTTGGTCGCGTCCACCCAGAGTTGCACTTCTTTTCGTTCTTTATCGCGCAATTGACGGAAGGTTCTGTCTGTCAGCGTCACCAACTCCAATTTTTTCTTGATGGCATCGGCCCACTGCATGGCGCGCTCACGTTCGCGACTTCCAACTTTCGAAACGATGTTGTTGGAAACAAATAGGGATGCGCCAATCGTGACAATCGCAATGACCATCAGGGCAATTTTCCATTTTTGCTTGTTCGAGTATAAATTCATGAGCCAGAACGAAGTTAACGGAATTTTGATTGTTTGCGTATGTCCATGAAAAACGATTCTCTGCTTTTGCGGGAATAAAGTACTTTTGTCTTATGGAAACCTTGAATGCATACTTGCGCAAACCCTTGTTCGTCTTTGTCGCTCTTTTCTTCGTGATCGCGATTCCCTTGTTCACACTTCCCATCAATTTATTCCCGGGAGAAATTGTCTTTAAAAGTGGTTTGATGACTGTTCCAGAGCAAGCTCCCTTGAGTTTGGCCTATTTCATCGGATTGGGTTACAACGAAGCAGACATGGTGCATATTGAGTCCTTTCGCTTGTTGCCGCAATCGTATTTCTTGGCGTTTTTCTTCTTGTTTGGTTTCCCAGGCCTCGCAGCGTATCGGGTGCATTTGGCGAATGAGAAAAGGAGGAGGATGAATTAAATTATGAATTACGAGTTACGAGTTAGGTGGCTGAGGTGCGCAGCAGACTCGAAGCCACGAATTATGAGTCACGAGTTAGGTGGCTCCTCCGCGGCGGACAAGTGAGGTGCGCAGCAGACTCGAAGCCACGAATTACATTTTGCACTTAAACATCATGATGTCCAGTGGAATTTGAACACTTTGGGAATTTGTAATGTTTGTAGTCTAGCCCGAAGCTAAAATTCCTCAACTCGTAACTCGTCATTGGTAACTCGTAACTTTCAGAAGTGTCTTTTGTCCTTCGAAGCTCAAAGAGCGAAGAAGTGTCTTTTGTCCATTTTTAACCCAACACAAAATACATTTTCATTTGACCTTTTCCTTTGACTTCGATATCGCCCCGGTATTCACATTGGAAGATGTCCTTTACCAATTCGTAGGTTGATTCGGTAATATTCACCTTGCCTAAGGCCCCTGTGCTTTCTGCTCGGCTTGCGGTGTTTACTGTGTCGCCCCAAATGTCGTATGCGAATTTTTTGGTGCCGACGACTCCAGCGACAACTTCGCCAGTATTGATACCAAGCCGACATTCAAAGTAGGGTTCACCTTTGGCGATACATTCGTTTTTGTAGGCAGTCATGTATTC
>CANGIC010000250.1 GCA_947453795.1 Flavobacteriales bacterium | reverse complement strand
TGCTCACCGCGAAGTACATCCACAATCAAGCGCTCATAGGCCTCAGGAAAACGCTCGTTGAACGAATCCATGTAATCCAGTTTCAATGAAATCGGTTTGTAACGGTATCCACCTGGACCAGGCAATTTTGTCATTTGCACCAATTCGATTCGTTCCTCAGGCTGAAGACGCATAATCAATCTATTCCCTGGAATTTCTTCATCCGAAAACACATTGTGCTTCACCGACTTGAAATTGATTACAATCTCCGAATAGCGTTTCGGCATGCGTTTACCAGTTCTGAGGTAAAAAGGTGTTCCTTTCCATCTCCAGTTGTCGATGTGCGCTTGAATCGCGACGAATGTCTCCGTAGACGACTCGTACTCTTCAATATCTTCCAGGTAGGAATTCAATTGTTTACCCTCTACGATACCACGCGTGTATTGACCGCGAACTGTTTCCGTTAACACTGATTTTTTATTGAATAAACGCAAGGCGTTTAATACTTTCAATTTTTCGTTGCGCACAATGTTCGCCTCCAAGCGCGAAGGGGGTTCCATCGCGATCAAACACAACAACTGCAGCAAGTGGTTCTGCACCATATCGAGCAAAGCACCGCTTTTATCGTAATAGCCCCCACGGTTTTCAACCCCAAGACTTTCCGCTACAGTGATTTGTACATTGTCAATGTGGTCAGCGTTCCATGCATTTTCGAACAAGTGATTGGCAAAGCGCAATACCATAAGGTTTTGTACGGTTTCCTTTCCCAAGTAATGATCGATGCGGTATATCTGATTCTCATGAAAACAGCTGCTAATCATCGAATTGATTTCCTGCGACGAGGCCAAACTATTCCCTAACGGCTTTTCCAATACCACCTTACTGCTTGAGTTTACCAATCCTGCATGCTTCAAACACGCGCAAATTGGACCAAATGCTTCTGACGGGGTCGATAAGTAATAAAGGTTCTGATGATTTGGCGTTTTTTCAAGCGATTGTTGCAAATCCGCGTAATTGATCAACTCATGTTCAGGAATACATTTCAGGTGAATACGAGAAATGAAGGTGTCGATTACCTCAGGTTTCACTGCGTAATCTGTAGATTCAGCGATGAATTTTCTCACCTCATCTTTAAACGTGGCATGTTTGCGTGTGGAACGCGTCACAGGATATATGCTAAAATCTACCGTAAGTTGATTGTCAGCATAGCGATGAAATAATGCAGGATAAATTTTTCTAAAAGCCAAGTCCCCATCTCCTCCAAAAACGATCACATTGAACGGCTTGATCGGTTTTACTTGCTTTTTCCCATTGGATGACTTCATAGTTAATGCGTTAGTTCGGTACAAAAATACATGCTTTATGTCAAAAATACACTAAGTAAGTATGAAATTCAAATGAAGTCTCCAGAAATCCCCTTAGAATCCGAAGTTATCGAAGCCAGTTTTCAATAAATCGTGGTATTTCTGTTCATTGAATTTATAGAACTGTGAGGGTTTATGCGGCACCCCTTCTTGTCGTTCTTCGAGACTTTCAAGGATATCCATTTTCAGCATTTTACGGCGAAAATTGCGTTTATCCAGTTCAACGCCTAAAATGGCTTCATACAGGCGGTGCAGCTGGGACAATGTGAATTTTTCGGGAAGTAAGTTGAATCCAATCGGTTGCACGGTTAACTTTTCCTTCAATTTTTTCAATGCACCATCCAATATTTCGCGGTGATCGAAGGCCAATTCACCAATTTCTTCAATGGGGATCCATGTGGCTGCCCGGGCAAAAGATGCAGGTTGGGGCACATAATTGTTCATACCGACCAAAGAATAGTAGCCGATGGTGATTACGCGTGCATCCGGATCTTGACGCACCGCCTTCAACCAAGCACGGTCTTGCGGCTTACTCAAGCGGTCGGGATCGCCAAAAGCACCCACCTGCTCCAAGTAAATATCTTCCAATCCTGTGAGTTCATTCAATACACGATTTGCCGCGGTATCCAGCGGTTCATCTTCAAAAATCAAATCCCCTGGCAAGGCCTTGTAGGTATCCAAACCCACAACAGTTTCTCGTTCAATCAACAATACATTGAGCGTGTTAAGGTCAAATCCAAAGATTACGCAATCGGCAGAAATGCGCGGATTTAATTCATGGTTCATTTTATCGTGCATGCACAAATTTAATGAAGTTTTTTCTATACATTCGCAAAGTGTATTTTTGACACAAAGGTCCTTAAATAATTTTTTTTATATGATACTTATCGTTGATAGCGGTTCAACCAAGAGTGATTGGGTATTGTTGAACAATAGTGAACGACACGCATTTTCTACAATGGGCTTGAACCCGTACTTTCATGACGAAGATACCGTTTATACTGCGGTTCATGGAAATCCTGGATTAAAAGATGCTTCATTGCATGTTGAGCGTGTATATTTTTACGGCGCTGGATGTTCTGCACCGCATTTAAACGAGGTGATTCGTCGTGGATTACAACGCTTGTTTGTGCATGCAATTATTACTGTCGATCACGATTTAACGGCCTGTGCTTATGCGACCTACGAAGGCGCTCCAAGTATTTCATGCATCATTGGAACAGGGTCAAATTCGTGTTATTACGATGGAAAGCATGTTTCTGAAGTGGTTCCTGCACTGGGTTATATTCTAGGTGATGAAGGCAGCGGTTCTTACTTTGGGAAGAAACTGCTTTCCAACTACCTCTACCACAGATTGCCTGAAGATATCTCCGATGTATTGAAGAATGAAATGGGTTTGACCAAAGACCTCATTGTTGAGCGCGTGTACATGACACCAAATGCCAATGTGTATCTTGCTTCGTTTATGCCATTTATCACACGTTTTGCGGAACATCCTTATATCCAAGAAATGGTGTACGAAGGATTCCGCCATTTCATCGACATCCATGTGTGCTGTTATCCGAACTACAGAGATGTGAAAACGCATTTTGTAGGATCGATTGCACAGATCTTCGAAAAACAACTGATTGATGCATGTCACTCATTGAATGTGCAGATGGGATCAATCATTCGCAAGCCCATTGATGGCCTAGTGAGCTACCATGAAAATCACCTTAACGTATTGAAATCATGAAATTAGGATTGCTATTCTCCCTGCTTTTTAGTGTCGGAATGAGTTTCGCTCAGCCCGGAGAAAAAGGTCTGTTGGTCACGCCAGATTGGGCAAAAAACGCGACAATCTATGAAGTCAATGTGCGTCAATTTACACCGGAAGGGACATTTGCTGCCTTTGAAAAACACTTA
>CANGIC010000249.1 GCA_947453795.1 Flavobacteriales bacterium | reverse complement strand
TAATTTCCAAAGGAATCAAATTCAAAATTCCCACAGGGACCAAATTTGCGCAGCATCAAATTCAATAAGACGTTAAGATATTAAGAATTCAAGATATTAGGACGGATTACAACTCGAAGAAGCGACTAACAATTGCGCAGCATCAAATTCTAAATTGCCGAAGGCATCAAATTCCCGCAGGGACCAAATTTGCGCAGCAATCAAATTGGCAATTCTAATTTCTTACAGCTATCTTCGCATAAAAAATTGCAGATGCGTGTATATCTGGACAACGCTGCCACGACACCCTTGGCACCCGAAGTATTTGACGTGATGGCTCCTATCCTTAAGGACCAATTTGGGAATCCCTCTTCGACGCACTTTTATGGCCGTCAAACAAAGGCGCTAATTGAAACTTCGCGACGAACAATCGCGGGATTGTTGCATTGCCAGCCCTCAGAAATTGTCTTTACATCAGGAGGAACTGAAGCCGATAACATGGCAATCAATACGGCCATTCTTGACTTGGGTGTTGAACGCATTATCACCTCACACATCGAACACCACGCTGTAGGACATACGGTCGAGGTACATAAGAAACACCGTGAGGTAAGCATCGACTATGTGCGTTTAGATGCGAAAGGGCATGTGGATTTACAACATTTGGAAGAATTGTTAGCCGATGGTAAAAAAACGTTGGTTTCGCTCATGCATGCCAACAATGAAATCGCCACCCTCCTGCCCTTGCAGAGAGTCAGTGCGCTTTGCCGTAAATACGCCGCTTATTTTCATTCCGATACCGTTCAAACCATGGGGCATATTCCATTGGATTTGAGTCAACTTGATATTGATTTTGTAGTTTGTGCAGCCCATAAATTACATGGACCTAAAGGGTCTGGATTTTTGTACATCAATAAGCATGTTCGCGCAGAGGCCTTCATTCATGGTGGTGCCCAAGAACGCGGATTACGCGGTGGAACAGAAAATGTGGCAGGAATTGCTGGATTAGCGAAAGCTATGCAGATGGCTTGTGAAGGTCTTGAAGAACACCGAGCGCACATACAAGGACTAAAAACATACCTCATCGATCAATTGAAAGCACACTTCCCTGAAGTATCATTCCACGGTGAAACAGATCCTGAGCGCTCACTTTATACGGTATTGAATGTGTGCTTACCAAAAACAGAAAAGGCATCGATGCTTTTGTTTACGCTTGATCTAAAGGGTGTCGCTGTATCGGGCGGAAGTGCTTGTACTTCAGGAGCTACGAAAGGATCTCACGTTCTTGAAGGGATTGGTGCAGATACAACTCGACCAAATGTACGCTTCTCCTTTTCGCGCTATACCACGAAGGAGGAAATCGATTTTGCACTCGAGCAATTGCATTCTGTTTACGCCAAGACGCTCGCCTGAGAATTCACGGAATGCACACAGCTCGGCACATCCTTATCCTAAGCTCTTGGTACCCCAATCGGAAGTCACCTTTCTTAGGGAATTTTGTGATGAATCATGCCCGATTGGTCGCTCAATCTTATCAAGTTACCTTGCTGCATACGGTTGCTGACGAATCTTGCACCGAAATTGAAATTGTGGAAACACAACAGGATCAATTGCGTGAAATTGTCATTTATCACCCAAAAGGTGCGCATTTCTTCGAACGCAGAAAAGCCATTGACCGCGCATTTGATACGGGACTGGAAATGATTTCAAATGTAGATCTCATTCATGCGCATGTGCTACTTCCAAAAGGATATCTTTTTGTCAAGGCAAAAAAACTGTTCAACTGTCCGTTGATTGTAACCGAACACAGTTCAATTTTTGCGCGTCAACGTCAAAAATCATGGTCACTTAAGGACCACTATATCGCGCGTACCACACGCAAGCATATCGACCATCTCGTTGCGGTATCTGAATTTCAAGAGAAAGATCTTTCGCGCTATTTTAAAGAAACACCAACAACAGTAATTCCAAATCCAGTTGATGTCAACCTTTTCGTTCCGGCAACGACGACCTACAACGAGAAATTCCGCTTTCTTCATATTTCCACACTCGACCCGATGGTCAAGAACCCATATGGGATTGTTGATGCAGTGGCACTTTTACACGAAAAAGGATACCGGACATTTGAGCTAGTCATCGTCAGTGATGAGCCCGTGGAAGCGTTGAGAAACTATGTGGCGTCAAAAGAATTAAGTAAGCACATTCGTTTTTTCGGTCCTTGTCAACCTGAAGAATTACCTCCTTTTTACCGCGCCTCAGATGCTTTCGTCTTATTTTCAGACTACGAATCATTCTCTATTGTTGTGGCTGAAGCATGGGCCTGTGGCATCCCTGTAATTTCCACCTCAGTGGGCATCGCAGCAAACCTTACATCGAATTTGGGAATTCAAGTCGAAGCGCGCAATCCATTGAGCTTAGCGATTGGCATGGAACGCATCTTCCATGGTGCAACATTCGACAGAAAATCCATACGAGAACACGCCTTGCAATTTTCCAATGAGTCAGTACTCGATGTGCTAAAAAAATTCTATGCAGATGTCCTTAGATAAAACGCAAGTTCATGCTGCGCTCACCGATGCCTTGAATAAAAAGTATAAGGAACTGCTTGCTGCCTTAGCTGAAACGGATGATTCCTTAAGTGCCGATTCAAAAAGCACTGCCGGCGACAAACATGAAACAGGTCGTGCTATGGCCCAGTTGGAGCGTGAAAAAATTGGAGGATTCATTCAACAACATGAACAACTCATGGCCCTTGCTAAGCGTTTGGATCCTTTATTGGTTACACCAACAATTCGTTTGGGAAGCATCGTAAAAACCTCCAATGGTTGGTATTACATTTCCGTTGGAATTGGAAAAATTGTTGCTAGTGATCAAGACGTATTTTGCTTATCTCCTGCTGCACCACTCGTTGCCGAGCTACTTGGAAAAAAGGCAGGAGATCAACTTCTCTGGCAAGGAAAACCGATTGCCATTGAACTTGTCGAATAATTCAATTTAACGCACCAAGTGAATAAAACCGTGTCCATCAAACAGTTCACCTTGCGCACCATTTGCCGTGAATGTATAGAAATACACACCAGGTAAGGCGTCCACTCCATTCTGTGCTTTTCCATCCCATTTAAACAATGGATCTGTACTTTGGTAAACGATATTACCCCATCGATTCAAGATCGTGATATCCATTGAAGTGATGTTCTCCATGTTGAACGTATAGAAATCATTCGCTCCGTCACCATTCGGTGTAAATACATTCGCTGTTTCAAGTGAAACAGGCACCGTTGGTGGAATGACTGGCGGATCGTTCACAATGAT
>CANGIC010000248.1 GCA_947453795.1 Flavobacteriales bacterium | reverse complement strand
GCGAGAGCGGTTCACTCCACTCTGTTTCTCTTCGCTACCTGCCCTGAGGTCCTCGAAGGGCCACACTCAAACCCACACTTTAATTAGAAATATCATTGGAATCAATCCACTCCAAAAGAGTTTCCAAATTCTTGTAAAAGTTAGATTTTTCGACCTTATTGGTCACAAGTTAAGCTAAAAGCCCCATTCCGTATAGGTTTGGGGCTTTTTTTATGGTGAAACCCCAAGCGGAGAACATGAAGGAATTTTAGGCGTTCCCCTTTATTGTACTGAGTTCAGAGAAAAAACGAAAAGTTAGAACTATAACACAGTAATTAAGTGTTTTTCACTTAAATTATGTTATTTTAAGTGAATTTCACCCTGATTACATAAATTTCACCTACATTGCACTTAATTAAATTTCACCGATTAGTATGAATATTAAGCGTTTTTCCTTGCAATTAAGTGTTTTTCACGGCAGAGCTGTTCCAGAAGATGGTGTTATTGTCGGATATGGTGCAATTATAGAAGCATATAAATTAGCTGTTCCCATACCTGTGAAATTAACTTTTATAAGCACAAAGAAAAGACAATTTGAGAATAATGAATGGAAAGTATTCCCTTCAAGATACCTTCCGGAGGAAAACCTCTACAAGCAAATCACTTTCGCTCTAAAGTATGAAGGAGTTGATCTACTCATTTTTAAAAAATTATTTGAGGTGCTCAAAAAAACAGAGCTAGAAGAAATGATTCAACAGGAAATACAAGGACAGTTTAGTCGCAGAATTTGGTACTTGTATGAGTGGCTAATGGAAACTAAATTGAACTTACCAGATCTAAAAACTGGGAATCTCGTCCCTGTTATTGATGAAAAATTACAATATGCAATTGATGGCATAAGTTCACCTCGACATAAAGTAATTAATAATCTTCCCGGAAATCAAGATTTTTGCCCTCTAATTCGTAAAACAGAAAAGCTTGAGATGTTTATTGAATCAAATATCCGTCAGGAAAAAAGTAACTATTTAAATAGAGTTCATAACGATGTACTACAGCGTGCTTCATCATTTCTCCTTTTAAAAGATTCAAAAGCATCATTTTCAATTGAGGGAGAAAATCCAAGAAATAATCGTGCGGCCCGCTGGGGGAAAACAATTGGTCAGGCGGGTAAAAACGAACTGACAATTGCTGAATTGAATCGCTTGCAACAATTGGTAATAGAAAATGACCGATTTATCAAAATGGGAATAAGGCAGCAGCAAGGATTTATTGGAGATAGGGATCGTGCAACACAAGAACCAATTCCGGATCACATTTCTGCAAAGTTTGAAGATCTTGACACATTAATGGCAGGATGGATACAAACACAAAAAGTGCTCACGCAATCGAGAATGGACCCCATATTAGTGGCCGCTAAAATTGCATTTGGATTTGTTTTTATTCACCCTTTTGTAGATGGAAACGGACGTTTACATCGCTATATCATTCACCATATTTTATCGCAAACAGGTTATACCGAACAAGGAATCATTTTTCCAGTTTCAGCTTCTATCCTAAAACATATTAAGGACTATGCAAAAACATTAGAATCCTATTCACATCCAATTTTGAATTTTATTGATTGGAAACCATCAGAGAATAATAATGTCGAAATTTTAAATGATACCATAGACTATTACCGCTATTTTGATGCAACAGCACAGGCTGAATTTCTATTTTATTGTGTTAATGACACGTTGGTTAATGTTATCCCTAACGAAGTCGAATATTTAATGAAGTTTGACGAATTCAAAAGTTTCTTAGATCATAAATATGAAATGCCAGACAATATGGTCTCCCTTTTGGTTGGATTTTTGGAACAAGGAAATGGACAACTTTCTAATCGAGTAATAAGTAATGAATTCAACGCATTAACTGTGGATGAAATCAGAAGCATCGAGGAGCAATATCAACTAGTTTTCTTGGAAAATTAAAGAATCAAGCAATTACATATAAAACGGTACTTTTATCGTTTTTTACCTTTTGCTGTATTTTTGACGGTATCTTCCCACACCAACATCCCCTTCAAATCCCTATAAAAGTTAGATTTTTCGACCACAAACTTCAAAAAAACACTCCTTCCATTTTGAAGCAGTTTTTTTCTTTATTAAAGCAACAGAAATATACTTCGCTTAACACGTCAAATATTCACTAGATTGTTGAATCCTTAATGATATTTTTAGGAAAATTCAATCATGAAGTAACTTTTTGAAGGGTTTGGACAATTAACGATCAAGAGAAATCGGAAAGAACTGAAATGTCGGAAGAGAGAAAGGCACTATTCATGGATTTGTATGACCCGAATCACAGCCGATTCGAACGTTTTTGTAAAGCGAGGGTCTATGGTGAAATGGATTATAAGGATCTCATGCACGATACTGTTGTTATTGCTTTTCAGAAATTTGACCCTTCATTTGAAAAAGCAAGTTTTTTGTCTTTTCTTTTTGGCATTGCGATCCGTGTACTGGCAAACAATAAAAGGCGAAAAGATAAAGAGACGATTCATCAAAATACCATGAAGCGAGATGATGAATTCTATGATCAAACAAGTCAAAAGGAGGCGATCGAACAATTATATGCTGCATTGAGTGAATTGCCTGAAATTCAAAAAGAGTCTATCATTCTTTTTGAAATTGTCGGATACGCCATAAAGGAAATAGCAGATCTACACAAGGTCAGTGAGAATGTTGTCAAACAGCGCTTGTTTCGAGGAAGAAATCAATTGAAGTTCATTTTAACCCGACAACATGAAATCAGTAAAACAATTGGACTATGACGGATGAACGAATTGCTGTCTTGTTTGAGACTTTGAAGAATGAACGGCCTTCTGTTCAATCAAATGAGGTCATTGAATGGCTAGATCACACGCCTAAAGTTCAGTTTAGCCGCAATTGGAAGACGGGAATGAAACTTAAACTAACTCTCTTCGGGATTTTGTGTTTCATTGCAGCAATGTTTGTAATGCTGCCTATTGAGGCGGATTCGCATCAGTCACCTTCCTCCACGAATAACGCGAAGAAGCTTGTTGAAAATAGTGAAGATAGTTCGGTGAATGCGAGGCATGCGTCTGCAAGAAGAACTAACGAAGAGCGAACGCAAACGGGTGTTCTCAAAATTCCAAGCGACACACTTTATTTTGAGCCTAGCCCGGTTCAGGATTCAGATGAAGCACCTACTACGGAAAATAAAACGGAGCTCGTGAATGATGACAATTATTGGACTATAACATCCGTTGATCAATCAAATGAATCTGATATCCGGGATCATCTCTTTATCCTG
>CANGIC010000247.1 GCA_947453795.1 Flavobacteriales bacterium | reverse complement strand
CGCAAGGCCAACACAAGCGATGAGATGCGTTGCGCGATATCCATTTGATCCTCCAAATCTCCATTGATAAGCGATGAATTTACTTGAGGAAAATCTGCCAAGTGAACCGATGACGCAGAATGACGATTTGAGACGCTGTTTAAGTCAGAGAACAACTGGTCCATGAAGAAAGGCGCAATAGGCGAACCCAAAATCGCAACGGTTTCAAGACAGGTGTACAACGTTTGGTAGGCAGACAACTTATCTTTTGAATCATCACTCTTCCAAAAACGGCGACGGCATAGGCGTACGTACCAATTCGACAACTGGTCATTCACAAAATCTTGGATCAATCGTCCCGCCTTTGTTGGCTCAAAATCAGCAAAAGCGGCATCTACTTCCTTCACCAAAGAATTCAAACGCGATAAAATCCATCGGTCAATTTCTGGTCGTTCGTTATGTGGAACATCCGCCTCAGCGTAATCAAAACCATCAATATTCGCATAAAGCGAGAAGAATGAATACGTATTGTATAGGGTTCCAAAGAATTTACGCTGCACTTCCGTGATTCCGTCTTTGTCGAACTTCAAGTTGTCCCACGGCTGCGCATTGGTAATCATGTACCAGCGCGTTGCATCCGCACCGTAAGTTGACAAGTTCTCGAAGGGCTCAACTGCATTTCCTAAACGTTTCGACATTTTTTGTCCATTCTTGTCCAGCACCAATCCATTCGAAACGACATTTTTATAGGCCACTGAATCGAAGACCATGGTTGAAATGGCGTGCAAGGTATAGAACCAGCCACGCGTTTGATCCACGCCTTCCGCAATGAAGTCACCCGGATAAGCTTTATGATCATCGATCAGCTCTTTATTTTCAAACGGATAATGCCACTGTGCATAAGGCATCGAACCTGAGTCGAACCATACATCGATGAGATCGGCTTCACGATTCATTGGTTTTCCTGAAGGTGACACCAGCGTGATCAAGTCCACATAATTTTTGTGAAGATCGATTTGCGCATAATTCTCTTTCGACATATCTCCAGCCGCAAAGTGAGCCAATGGATTTTCAGCCATTACTCCAGCTTTTACTGCTTTATCGCATTCATTTTTTAATTGTTCAACAGAAGAAATACAGATGCGTTCATCCCCTTCCGCCGTTGACCAGATTGGAATTGGAATTCCCCAGTAGCGTGAGCGTGAAAGGTTCCAGTCGTTGGCATTTTCGAGCCACTTTCCAAAGCGCCCAGATCCTGTAGATTCCGGTTTCCAGTTGATCGTATTGTTCAACTCCATCATACGCTCACGCACATCTGTCACACGAATGAACCATGAGTCCAACGGATAGTAAAGCACTGGCTTGTCTGTTCGCCAACAATGCGGATAGCTATGCACATATTTCTCTACTTTGAATGCCTTGTTCTCGGTCTTCAAGGCAATGGCAATTTGTACATCTACCGAACGCTCAGGCGCATCGTTTTCGTCGTAATATTCATATTTGACAAATTGGCCAGCGAGCTCACCCATTTCTGGACGAAACTTCCCTTGCAGGTCCACCAAGGGAACCAAATTTCCTTTATCATCAGCCACCAACAACGGCGGAACACCCGCATCAGCTGCAACTCGGGCATCATCCGCACCAAAGGTAGGCGCGATGTGCACGATTCCAGTTCCATCTTCTGTTGTGACAAAATCACCACCAATCACCCGGAAAGCTTCTTCAGGTTTCTCCGCTGGTAAGGCATAGGGCAAAAGTTGATTATAACGAATACCGATAAGATCGGCACCGTGGCATTCACCCGCAATGAAGTAAGGAATCACCTTATCGCCTGCCGTATAATTGGTCAATTCATCCGCACTTTCAACCGCTTGGAATCCTTTGCTGAACTGATATCCCACCAAATTTTTAGCAAGAATAACATTGACCGGAGTATGTGTATATTGATTGAAAGAGCGCACCAAGACGTACTCGATTTTTGGACCAACGCATAGTGCTGTATTCGATGGCAAGGTCCATGGTGTGGTCGTCCATGCGAGGAAATGTGTCACTTCCGAGTTGAGATCAAGCCCTTTGAACGGCGCTAATCCTTTCCAATCGTTGATTTTAAATTGAGCCACAATCGTGGTGTCCGTGACGTCCTTGTAACATCCCGGCTGATTGAGTTCGTGTGAAGAAAGTCCTGTACCTGCTTTTGGTGAATACGGTTGAATCGTGTAGCCCTTATAGAGCAAGTTTTTCTCGAAAAGCTGACCGAGTAACCACCACACCGACTCCATGTATTTTGGTTCGTAGGTGATGTATGGATCTTCCATGTCCACCCAGTACCCCATTTTTCTTGTAAGGTCATTCCAGATGTCCGTGTAACGCATTACAGCTTCACGACATGCTTTGTTGTAATCTTCAACAGAAATTTTTGTTCCGATATCTTCCTTGGTAATGCCCAATTCCTTCTCTACACCCAATTCAACCGGCAAGCCGTGGGTATCCCATCCGGCTTTGCGTTTTACTTGAAAGCCCTTCAATGTTTTATAGCGGCAGAAAATATCTTTAATGGCGCGTGCCATGACGTGGTGAATGCCCGGCAATCCATTCGCCGATGGTGGACCTTCAAAGAAAATGAACGGTGTTTTCCCTTCACGTGTCGAAATGGACTGTTCAAAGACCTTCTCGCGCTCCCATTTCTCCAACACTCTTTCTGCCACATTTGGCAAATTCAACCCTTTATATTCTGGATATTTACTCGACATATACGATGCTTTTTCGCAAGCAGCGAAATTAACGAAAATTGGCGAGAGCGCATAGGAAGTACGGCTATTTTTGTCCCGATTTCCGCGGGTTGAAATGTTAAAATTCGCATTTCAGCTCGGGTGCATGAAATAGTTGACCGACTTGGTCGTTCAAGCACCACTTAATTACTTAATGATGAAAAAACTTACTTTTTACTTTTTATTCGCTTCAACAGCGCTCGTTGCACAGGAAAAATCAGGCTGCCTCCAACTATCGGAAGCTCAGGTTATGATCGGTTCGAACTTATCCATTGTAGAGACCTTTTCACTAAGTGATTTTAACAAGCTAGCGCCAGGATCAAGCATTCTCGCGAAGGACTACACAGGCTTCTCAAGCGACTATTACACAGGAACATACACTAACCCATCGTACACTGGTCTACTAGGATTCACCTTCAAAAACAAGCCCAATCCACTTTTGCGTCTAGGCTTGGGGTATAGTACACGAACATTGGGTACAGGATCAAGTTCAAGGTATGATAGTTTCCATTATGACACCCTCACTTCTACACAGACAGGTGAGCAAATTTT
>CANGIC010000246.1 GCA_947453795.1 Flavobacteriales bacterium | reverse complement strand
TCATCGGAGCAAAAATTGAGTCTGACATCATGGAACTTGAAACCTATGAGGAACGACAAATGTTCTTGGATGAGTTGAACCTGGAAGAACCTGGGGTCAATCGCTTGATTCGTTCGGCATACGACCTGCTAAAATTGCAAACTTACTTTACGGCAGGGGTGAAAGAAGTTAGGGCTTGGACCATTAAAAAAGGAATGACTGCTCCTCAAGCGGCAGGTGTCATTCACACGGATTTTGAAAAAGGATTTATCCGTGCGGAAGTCATGAAATACAATGACTTTGTGACTTTGGGTTCTGAATCTGCGGTGAAAGACGCAGGGAAATTCAAAGTGGAAGGAAAAGAATACATCGTGGAAGATGGCGATTTAATGCACTTCCGCTTTAATGTATAAGTTGTTAACGAATAAGAAAATGACCATATGGGAGCAATTGCAGCGAATGATCCAACATTGAAATCCTGGGTAAATGTGCCTCAAGATTCTGATTTTCCGATTCAAAATTTACCGTTTGGCATTTTTAAAACGGAGGATTTATCCCTGCGCGCAGGTGTGCGGATCGGAGACCATGTGCTGGACCTGAAATCGATGTTTGTCCTCGGTTATTTTGAAAACATCGCGGTTGAACTGTCTGACTTCGATGCGCCTTATCTGAATGGATTCATGCAGAAAGGCAAACAGGTCACTCGCGACGTGCGCAATCGGATTTCTAAACTCTTGAGCACGGCAAATACGGACCTTAGTCACAACGAACATCATGTGGCACAGGTACTTATTCCTGTTGAACAAACTACCATGGCAATGCCTGTTCAGATTGGGGATTATACAGACTTTTATTCGAGCCGTGAGCACGCTACAAATGTGGGGATGATGTTCAGGGATCCTGCCAATGCGCTTTTGCCCAATTGGTTGTGGATTCCAGTGGGTTACCACGGCCGTGCTAGTTCTGTGATTCTTTCAGGCGAGGCCATACACCGTCCAAAAGGACAAATCAAACCTGATCCTCAAGGCAATCCAATCGTTGCTCCGTCTAGAAATCTCGATTTTGAGTTGGAAACAGGCTTTATCACCTATGAAGGAAAACCTTTGGGGGATTCTATAAGTACAGAGGAGGCAGAAGAGTTTATTTTTGGAATGGTGCTGTTCAATGATTGGTCGGCACGCGACATTCAGACGTGGGAATATGTACCACTTGGACCCTTCTTGGCGAAGAATTTTGCATCTTCTATTTCGGCATGGATCGTTACGCTAGATGCCTTGCAGCCATTTAAAACAGATTCGCCAACCCAAGAACCTCAAGTATTGGATTACCTGAAATGTGAAGGTCAAAAATCGTACGACATTGCATTGGAAGTCGCCATACAGCCGGAGAATTCTATGGAAACAACGGTAAGCCGTTCGAATTTTAAATACATGTATTGGAACATGGCGCAGCAGCTCGCGCACCATACGGTAAATGGCTGCAACATTCGCTGTGGTGATTTAATGGGCTCAGGAACCATCTCTGGACCTACGGAAGATTCATACGGTTCCATGCTTGAATTGGCTTGGAAGGGAACGAAACCATTGACGTTAACGGATGGTACTGAAAGAAAATTCATTCAAGACGGAGATACCGTCATTATGCGTGGTCACTGCGAAAAAAATGGCATCCGTATCGGTTTTGGTGAGGTAAGTACGAAGGTCTTGCCCGCGAAATAAGTAGTCACGATGAATCATTCGGAAACCCCTTTAGAAATAGATTTAGAAAAAGAACGCAAGGAAATTCTCAATGCGTTCAAAGGTTTGCTTCGCGCGACAAAAAATCGCTCTAGGGAAGATACACGCTTGATTCGAAAGGCCTTTGACGTTGCTGTGGATGCCCACCGTGACGTGCGCCGAAAATCTGGTGAACCGTATATTTATCATCCCATTGCCGTTGCCCGTATTTGCGCAGAGGAAATGGGACTTGGTGCAACGGCCATTGCCTGCGCCTTGTTGCATGACACCGTAGAGGATACCCACATTACCTTGCAGGACATTGAAGATTTATTTGGTGCGAAGGCGCGACTGATCATCGATGGACTGACAAAGATTCCCGAAGTGTTTGACGAAAACGCATCGATTCAGGCCGAGAATTTTCGAAAGATGATTTTAACCATTTCGGATGACATTCGTGTGGTGCTCATTAAACTGGCTGATCGCCTGCACAACATGCGCACATTGGGCAGTATGCGGAGTGACAAGCAGTTGAAAATTGCGTCTGAAACGAAATTCCTATACGCACCTTTGGCGCACCGCCTTGGTTTGTATTCGGTGAAGAGCGAGCTGGAGGATCTTGCCTTGATGTACAGCGAACCAGAAATGTACACCAAGATTGAAACGAGTTTGAAGTCCACCAAGGATGTGCGTAACCGTTTCATTCGTCGTTTTGTTCACCCCATAAAAGAAGCGCTGCTGCAGGAAGGATATGAATTTGATGTCAAGGCACGCACGAAGTCAATTTCTTCGATTTGGCGTAAGATGAACAACAAAGGAATTCCTTTCGAAGAGATTTATGATGTATTTGCCATTCGAATTATTGTGGACACGCCACAAGAATTGGAAAAGTCCAATTGTTGGCGGATTTACAGTATTGTGACCGATTTTTATCAACCCAATCCGGATCGTTTACGCGACTGGATTTCAACACCTCGTGCCAATGGCTACGAATCGCTACATACGACGGTGATGTCTCCTCAAGGGAAATGGGTAGAGGTGCAGATCCGTTCCAAGCGCATGGATGAGATTGCGGAAAAAGGGTTGGCTGCGCATTACAAGTACAAGGAATCAAAAAACGAAGAAAGTAAATTTGACCGATGGATCGCTGAAATACGCGATTTGATGGACAACGCGGATTCAAACGCCATGGATTTTGTCAACGAGTTCAAACTGAATCTATTTGCCGATGAAATTTATGTCTTTACCCCGAAAGGTGAATTGCGCGTTTTACCAGTTGGTTCAACGATTCTAGATTTCGCGTATGACATTCACACAGATATTGGTGACCGTTGTATTGGCGCAAAGGTGAACAACAGATTGGTTCCGTTGAGCTACCAGCTGCATAGCGGGGATCAGCTAGAAATCATTACATCTTCGAAGCAAAAGCCAAGCGATGAATGGCTTCGTTTCGTGGTGTCGGCGCGTGCCAAACAAAAGATCAAATCATCCTTGAATGAAGTCCGCAAATCAATTGCATCAGACGGAAAGGAAATTCTTGAACGAAAACTGAAGCAATTCAACATTCGCTTTTCACCCGAGAATGTTTCATTTTTGGAAAAGTTTTTTGGGCTGCCTTCAACCACTGAATTTTATTTCAGAATTGCCAAAGGAAAGCTCGATTTGTCGCGTTTGCG
>CANGIC010000245.1 GCA_947453795.1 Flavobacteriales bacterium | reverse complement strand
CGAGTTGGAAAATTTTCGGTTCAGGCTAGAATTCAAAAGATCACGAATAAAAATTCCCGAAGGTGTCAAATTGATACAGTCATCAAATTCCCAATAGAATTAAAGCTGTTTAAGATTTAATTCGTAATTAGTAATTAAGCGATGCTTACTTCAAACTCAAAAGGTACCTTTCTAAGTTCGCATTACTAACGAGGGAATCGCTACCTACAAAAAGCACTTTTTTGCAACGGTTTCGTTCGATCCAAAGGTCAAGGTTGGAGACACCGACCATGAGCGTTCCATTGATATCAATCTTGTGTACAGGTTTTTGCTGTCCGTCAAATTTCTCTCTCAATTCCAAGAGATCTTTGTCCACCGTTTGATTTTCACTGAAAATTACCAAACCATCTATTCCAACCAAAGCATCTTCACTCTTTTCTGAGAATTCATCCACGAGTAGATTTCGCTCTCCTGCCCAAACTGTTAGTTGTTGAGAGAATCGAGAATTACTCTTCAGTAAAATTTTGTCAAGTTTCATTTTTGGTCTGATAGCGAACAACAATGCGCGTTCGGAGCACAAAAATAATCATTTAGTTCAATAGTACCGTAGAAAGGGACTAGTTATTTGATAAATAACTAATTATAATCAGTAACCTAAAATTTTCAAGTAATCGGCAGCCGTTTGTTCTTCACTAAACAATTTGGTTTGCAATTTACCGTTTTCATCGCGTTGAATCAAGATGTGTTTTGGCTCTGGAATAAGGCAGTGTTTCAATCCACCAAACCCTCCGATTGTTTCTTGATACGCTCCAGTGTTAAAGAACCCGAGATACAAGGGCTTGCTGCGGTCAAATTTCGGCAAGTAAATGGCGTTTGAATGTTGCTCTGAATTGTAGTAGTCGTCGCTATCGCAGGTCAATCCGCCAAGCAATACCCGCTCGTAGTCATCGTTCCAGCGATTGACCGGCAACATGATAAAGCGTTGATTGATGGCCCATGTATCCGGCAGATTGGTCATGAACGAGGAGTCGATCATGTTCCATTTTTCCCGGTCATTTTGTTGCTTTTGGTGAAGTACACTGAAGATTGCTCCTCCACTTTCCCCTACGGTAAACGATCCAAACTCAGTGAAAATGTTCGGCTCAGGAATTCCATTGTCGGTACACACGCGTTGCACTTGGGTTAAGATTTCGCGCACCATGTAGGCATAATCAAAATCAAATGCCAAGGATTTTTTGATTGGAAATCCTCCTCCAATATTCAGTGAGTCGAGTTCAGGACAAATTTTCTTCAAATCGCTGTAAATGCGGAGACATTTTGTCAACTCATTCCAATAGTAGGCCGTATCATTGATCCCTGTATTGATGAAGAAGTGCAGCATTTTAATTTTCACCCGAGGATTGTCCTTCAGGATGGCTTTATAAAACGGCACTATTTCGCGGTAGCGAATCCCCAACCGCGAGGTATAAAACTCGAACTTCGGCTCCTCTTCAGACGCGATACGGATCCCGATGCTAATTTCTTTTTCCGTCATGGAAAGCAACTCATTCAACTCATTGGTGTTGTCCACCACGGGAATCACACGTAAATTCCCTTCATTGATCAGCGTTGCAATATTTTCCAAGTATTGCTTTGGCTTGAATCCATTACAGATCACATATTTCCCTTCCGTAAGTTTCCCGGAATTGTAAAGGTTTCGTACAATGTCAATGTCGAAGGCCGAAGAGGTTTCAATGTGCACATCATTCTTCAGCACCTCATCCAAAACGAAGGAGAAGTGATTGCTTTTGGTGCAATACGAATAGTAGTAGTTTCCAGAATAGCCGAGGTTACTAATGGCCTCGCGGAACCAGCCCTTTGCCCGTTGAATGTTGTTTGAAATCTGCGGTAGGTAATTGAATTTTAAAGGAGTACCATAATCCTCAATCAATCGCATTAAATCAATCCCATGGAAGAATAAATGATCTTCACGCAAATGAAATTCATTCTGCGGGAAATCAAATGTCTGGTCAATCAGGTCAAAATACTTAGTTCTCATTTCGTACTATGGGCTGTAAAATTCATTATTAATACAGGAGAAAAACGATTAAAACAACTCCTCGATACGTTCCGTAGGTCGCGCAACAATGGCTTTTCCGTCCTTTACTACGATTGGTCGTTCAATAAGTTTCGGAAATTTCAACATTGCTTCGATCGCTTGTTCATCAGAAATCTGATATAGCGCATAATGTTCCTTAAATTCAGGTTCATTTTTTCGGATGAGTTCAATTGGTGAAATCGACAATTGACGAAGTAATGTCACCAATCCGTCTTTCGTGAAAGGTTCCTTGATGTATTCCACGACTGTAAAAACAATCTTTCGCTCATTGAGGTATTCGAGAGCACAACGGCTTTTAGAACACCGAGGGTTGTGATATACGGTAATGCTCATGGTTAATTAATTTCCGTACATCATTAAGTAGGCCTTCAAAAATTCGTCGATGTCACCATTCATAACACCGTCGACATTTACCGATTCCATTCCTGTGCGCACATCTTTCACCAATTTATATGGATGCATCACATAATTTCTGATCTGCGAACCCCATTCAATTTTCTTTTTACCGGCTTCAATTTCACTTCGCTTTTCTAAGCGTGCACGCAACTCCAATTCGTACAACTGCGAACGCAGCAATTGCAATGCTTTTTCTTTATTTGCCAACTGAGAGCGCGATTCCGAGTTTTCGATGATAATGCCTGACGGTGCATGTCGCAAACGAACAGCCGTTTCTACCTTGTTGACATTTTGTCCCCCAGCACCACCCGAACGGAATGTATCCCATGTGATGTCCGCTGGATTGACATTGATTTCGATATTGTCGTCCACCAAAGGGTACACGTAAACCGAAGCAAAAGAGGTATGGCGCTTGGCGTTGGAGTCAAACGGAGAGATCCGCACCAGTCGATGCACCCCATTTTCACCTTTCAAATACCCAAAGGCGAACTCACCTTCAAATTCCAGCGTCACTGTTTTAATTCCAGCAACATCCCCATCTTGGTAGTTGAGTTCCTTGATTTTGTAGCCGTTTTTTTGGCCCCACATCATGTACATGCGCATGAGGTGAGAAGCCCAATCACAACTTTCAGTTCCCCCAGCACCCGCTGTAATTTGCAA
The DNA here is from genome assembly GCA_947453795.1 of Flavobacteriales bacterium. Lineage (GTDB taxonomy): Bacteria > Bacteroidota > Bacteroidia > Flavobacteriales_D > Crocinitomicaceae > M0103. The sequence continues at coordinate 258 of CANGIC010000245.1, read as the reverse complement.
CACTGCGCTCAGCACATCTTCCTCGCCTGAAAGCATGTTTTTCAATTCCAACTCTTCCACATTCTTGAGCAAATCCGCGTATTGCGCATCCACCTCCGCTTCGTCCGCAGCGCCCTCTTTCACAAATTCAATCAACACTTCGAGGTCGTCAAGTCCGCGTTTCAAAAGGTCAAATGCAGCCACCCACACCTTCAAACCACGAATGTTTTTCATTTGCGCCTCAGCGGCCTTCGGGTCATCCCAAAAGGTGGGGTCCTG
>CANGIC010000244.1 GCA_947453795.1 Flavobacteriales bacterium | reverse complement strand
TCAAGCAAAGCGAGTAAAAGTGCTTCTTTTAATTGGTGTCCGGCAAGTACGTCGATGAGGGCAACAGGCATTTTCACTGGACCGCTTTCAGGCGTACCATTCATCGACATAAAACCTGTTTCGGCTTGAAGAATGAGGTCGTATGCCACACGATCGCTCGTATCACCGAAGCCATTGATTTTCCCAATGATGAGTTTTGGGTTGATGGCATGAAGTGTTTCATCCGTGATGCCTAATTTTTCTTCGTCCCCATGTTTAAAGTTCGAAATGAGGATGTCTGCGTCTTTTATTAATTCAAGGAATGCGGCATGACCATCGCTGTTTTTCAGGTCAATGGATTTTTCTTTTTTGAGGTAATTGACGGAGGAAAAATAAGCGGATACGGGTGATTCTTGATCTTCGCTGGCCAATTTCCAAGAGCGTGTCACATCTGGAATAGTTGGATTTTCAACTTTGATGACGGTAGCCCCCAACTCGGCGAAAAATGTTCCGACTGATGGTCCTGCAAGGACAGTGGAAGCATCGATGACGGTTAACTTTTCAAACATATTGAAGTACTTAATTTATCCGATCCGTAAGGAGGTCATGGTTAATGATCCAGCCATGGCGGTGTCGTTGAAGAACTGAACATTCTCTTTTTCTCCTTGCAAAGCCAGTGCATATAGCAAAGGGTAGTAATGGTCGGGTGTTGGAATCGCCAATTTTGCCGCGGTGCTCAACGTTTGATAATTCATCAAGGCGCTATGGTCTCTCTCGAGAATTTTTTTCTTGAAAATGTCATTCATTTCCAGTGCCCAATCGTATCCATAGGCATCATTGAGGTGATCCCAAGCAATCATGCCCAGGTTGTGTACCATGTTTCCACTGCCGATAATCAACACGCCTTTTTTACGCAAAGCTTGAAGTTGCTGTGCCATGGCGTAATGGTAAGATGATGGTTTCGCGTAATCGATACTCAACTGAAGTACAGGGACATCGGCTTCAGGATACATGTGTCGAACAATGGTCCATGTGCCATGGTCTAAACCCCAGTCGTGATCGAGTCCAACGGAAGTGGAGGTAATGAGTCCAGCGGTTTCTTCAGCAAGTGTTGGGCTTCCCGAAGCTGGATATTCCACCGCAAAGAGTTCTTTCGGAAATCCACCGAAATCATGAATGGTTTTGGGTTGATCCATGGCAGTGACGAAGGTTCCGTTCGTCAGCCAATGCGCGGAAATGCACAACACGGCTTTAGGTTTTTCGATTTCACCCGCCAGTTTTTTCCAGTAACGCGAAAAATCATTGTCCTCAATCCCATTCATGGGTGAGCCATGACCAATAAACAGCACCGGCATGGTGGTATCTGTCTCAGTAAACGAGCTCAAAAGTGTATCGATCATTCCCATTGAAGTAAATAGGGTTGTTCCTCCCAAGATGCGGAGAAAATCAAAGCGTTTCATGCATTAATTCATCGCGCCATACTGCACAAACAGTAGGATTTGATTTCCTTGTTCCGCTTTGAGTTCCGCTTTTTTAGCCATTTCTGGAACAATTTTACCCCATTGTGCCTTGCTGAATTGCGATGGTTGATACAAGTCATGACACTTCCCACAGTTGTCATAAAATAGTTTTTTACCCTCAACTATTTTCTCGTCAGAATCTATAGTTTTATTTTCTTGAGGACTGACAGGATTATTGTCGGTAGGGCTTAACTCTGAATCTGAATTGATTTGAATAATTTCTTGTTCCACAACAACTTTTGGAGCACATGCCACCAAAAGTGAAGCACTTGCAAATGCGAAGATGTATTTTTTCATAATTGTTCTATTTTTTCGATGGTCACCGAGGTGATTCCTTGTCGGACAAAATTAAGCTTTTTCGCCGCCTTCAACGAAAGATCGATGACATGTGGCGAACTTTTACTCAACCGGTCATTTATTTTAACAATAACGCTAGAGTCATTGCTGAGATTTTTCACCAATACGCGTGTGCCAAAAGGAAGTGTCTTGTGCGCGGCCGTTAAACTGTCTTGGCGAAAGATATCACCTGACGAGGTACGTCTGCCTTCAAACTTGGAGGAATAATAACTTGCCTTACCTTGTTCAATTACCTGTTGAAGGGTAAAAGAAATCAAGAAAAGAGCGCAAATGGCGATGAGATAATTCTTCATGAAACGCTAAATTTGTCGGACAAGATAGGTAAACTAGCCCTTGTCGCCAACATTTTTATTTCAAACAGACCATTCATTCATGGAAAAAAGCGCCTTCATTCTCACGCACAGTGGACTCATCAAACGATCGATTGATAACACATTAAATCTACTGGAGTCAGGTGCAACGGTCCCATTTATCGCACGTTACCGCAAGGAAATGACGGGGGCCTTGGATGAGGTGGAAATTGCCACGATTCGCGATTTAGCTAAAAAGCATGATGAAATAATCGCACGTCAAAAGACCATTTTGTCATCCATTGAGGAACAAGGCAAATTAACGGATGAATTGAAATCCAAGGTGCAAGGTTGCTTTGATGCTGTTGAATTGGAAGATATTTATCTACCTTATAAACAACGCAAGCAAACGCGCGGTGACAAAGCCAAGAAATTGGGATTGGAACCCTTGGCGAAGATGATTATGTCGCAGCGGGGTGGCGATCCAGAACAGATGGCAGGGCGTTTTGTGAAAGGGGATGTGGAGGATGAAGCTTCAGCCATTCAAGGTGCGATGGACATTATATCCGAGTGGATCAACGAAAGTGCGCCAGCTCGAGCGCGTGTGCGTCAGCTATTTGCCCGCAGGGCGGTATTGCAATCCAAAATGGTGAAAGGAAAAGAGGAGGAAGGGGCGAAATACCGGGATTACTTCGATTTTTCTGAACCTATATATAAATGTGCATCTCACCGCTTTTTGGCCTTGGTGCGAGCTGAACGGGAAGGATTTTTATCGCTTAAGGCACAACCTGTGGCTGAAGAAGCGATCGAACAGTTGGAACGATTTTTTGTCCGAGGAAACGATGCGTGTGCTGATCTTGTTGCTGCGTCTTGTAAGGATGCCTACAAGCGCTTGATGTGTCCGTCTTTGGAAAATGAGCTGATGAATGAGTACAAACGAAAAGCTGATCTTGAAGCGATAAACGTGTTTTCTTCAAACCTCCGTCAGCTCTTGCTTGCGGCACCTGTGGGATCAAAGCGTGTACTGGCAATTGATCCAGGATTTCGAACAGGGTGTAAAGTGGTTTGTCTGAATGAGTCTGGTGACTTGTTGACCAACGTTACGATATATCCGCATCCACCTCAAAACGAATCAGCCCAAGCGCAAGCGAAGGTCGCTCAGTTGGTTCAGGCGTATAAAATTGAAGTAATCGCCATTGGTGACGGAACGGCTGGACGAGAGACAGACGCCTTTGTGAAGCACATTCGTTTCGATCGTGACTTAGAAGTCTATTCCGTTCGTGAAGATGG
>CANGIC010000243.1 GCA_947453795.1 Flavobacteriales bacterium | reverse complement strand
TTAGATTCCAAACTTCCCTTGCCTTCTTTGGCTCTGTGGTGATCAAAAAAAATGTATTTTGAGACCATTGTACTGGAATTTGTTTTCTTGTACTACAGAGGCACAGAGAAAAAATCAACTTTACCACAGAAATACTTTTTTGTTAGAATCCAAACTTCCGTGCCCTCTGTGGCTCTGTGGTGATCAAAAAAAATGTATTTTATGATTACACTACTGGAATTTAATTTCATGTAGCACAGAGAAAAAAAATGAACATAGCTACTTAAATACCATTGATTGTTCGTTTACTCTTCTGCACATTAAAGCCAACATTGACACCCGTCATTCCGCCTCCTTTTTGAGAGGAATAAAAAAGGTTCACTGGAATATTAAGTGCTCCAGCACGAAATGTTCTACCAATGGCAAAAACAAACATCGTATTTAATTTCCAGTCACCGCGCGTATCGCCATATCTCTTGTCAAAATTGTATTTCGGATTGAAATCCCAAGGATTTGGTGCTGTAAAGACACCATTTGTCGTGTATTGTGGGTCATTGGTATATTCCCGAAGGGCATAGGCGTCCCAGTCATCTTTTGAAAAATACTGTTGGTTGTTGCTAAAGGAATTGTCGTTATCAAAGAAACCCAGTGATGTTGGCCTAACGCCAAATCCTGGTCCAAAGGCCAACTCCCAACCACCCTTTCCAAAGCGGAATCCATTCATGATGGTAATGGAAGGCAAAAACTGCCCTTGCTCAAGCCCGGAGACATTGATTAAACCTTCGACCAAAGCGGAGAAATTTTCAGTGCCCACATATTGACCTTCAAGCTGAAAGCCAATCATACTGACTCCAGGAAAGATGCCCAATCCTCCTTGTGATTCAGATCGTGTAGCGAATTCATTCATCGAACCAAAAAGGTAGGCATAACCGATCCGCGGGCCATTGTTTTTGATACGGCCAACATTCGTTGATGTGATTGGCTCATTCTTAAAAGCGAGACGTTCTGCAAGGTCTTTTGGCACCTCAACACCGAGCATTTCTTTGAGTAAAACTTCCGACATGCGCTGCAATTCCATTTCTTGATTGTCGAATTCACGCATGGCAGATTTATAGGTTGTGGCATTTTTCACATCAATCAGTTTCAAGGTGAGCACAATCTTGTTTCCGAATCCATCAAAGCTTCCACAAAGGATGTAATCCACATTTAGTTTTTTACCCATCACGGCTAAACAATTTTGACCGTAACAGCCCGAAGTGAATTGAGGGGAATTCATGAGAACATCCGCCATGTCAAATTCGTCCAATACGATGAAGTTACCTAGTTTGATCAATTCAAGACGCAGCATCTTTGCGGCAATTTCGGGTTTGACCTCGAGACTATTGATGTTCGGATTGGCTACAGCGATCGTTGGATTCGTGTTTTGTGCACGGGTTGTTGCGCTCAATAAGAGAAGAACAAGTGGTAAAAGGAGTTTTAGATTTTTCATGACATCAATTTATTTCCCCACAAAGGTTCAGACAATTGTTGCCCAATCATAATTGATTTCAACAAGGATGAAATCATCAGTTGCGAAATTCGCAAGTATTAAAAAAAATCCTCTTATGCTATTGACATTTAAAGCAATGATGCCTCAATTTTTTTTCGCGCATTTTCGATGCTTCGGTCAAGCTCATGGAAGTAATTGTTGCGTTCCTTTTCATTGACTACACTGATTATACTGGAATTCGCAATCTGCTTGTCTAAGATTTGCTTGGTGTCCTCAACATATCCTTGATTGTTGGTTTGCAGGTAGTTCATCACATTGTGCGTGAGGTAAACACCTTTCAATTCAGCGGTAGAAAAGTAAAACGATGCATCTGTATTCACGATTTCGTTGTTGTACATCGCGAAATTATTTCCAGAGGCGGGTGCCTGTGTCCCGAAAATAAACTTTTTTCCTAGCGCGGCTTGTTCTTTTAGGTGGGACGACATCATGCTCAGTCGATCACACAAGAAGAGGGCATATTCAGGGTCTTCGAACTGATGTGCTTGACAATAGTAAACGATCTGACGAATGAATCCTTGTAACAGTTGTGGGTCGTAAATTTCCTGGGAAGGTATCGAGTTGTAAATCTTTAGGATATCTCTCCCCAATTCAAAAGCGCGATCACTGGTTTTTTCGTGTTTGAACTTCTCGTTTTGATAGGCAGGAATCATCAAGTGCGTTTTCGCCCAGAAATACAATTTGAAGCGAACGAGTTGAGGAAAGTTCAACAATTGAAAAAACGGTGTGTTGTTCACCGAAATAATGAGATGAGGATCAGTCTGTTTTTTTAGCTTCTCAAAGGCATGGAGAATTCCTTCAAGGTATGTTTCAAGACTGAAATCATAGGTATTCAGTGGCGGGTAGGTGAATGTTACATTCCCGGCCTCCATGGAACACAGGGCGTCAAAGGAAATGTTGTAATGAAGACAAATCTTTTTTATTTCATTGATGGTAAGTGCTGTCTCACCTCTGTAGCGACGGTACACGGCATCAGAACTTATGCTCAAAACTTCAGCAAGTGCATTTCCTATCGTATCTTCGCCTGCGATGCGTTGTTTAACGAGGTCAAAAAGGGTAGTTTGAATATCTTGTTGTGGCATGGTGCAGTTTGAATAGTTAAAATTGCAAATAATTCATCGGTACTCGATTGTTTGCTGTGATTATTTTGCGACTGTCTTGTTTCTTAACGATTAATCACTATCTTTGCGCCCCAATTCACTTATTTATAAACCGAGGTTTCGAACCTCACATTGTAAAATCAATTATGGCAACTCGAATCAGATTGCAAAGACACGGTAAGAAAAACAAAGCGTTTTTTCACATCGTCGCTGCGGACAGCAGATCAAAAAGAGACGGTAAGTTTATCGAAAAAATCGGTACTTACAATCCAAATACAAATCCAGCAACCATCGATATTAACTTCAATGCGGCACTTAAGTGGGTTCAAGTTGGAGCTGAGATGACAGAAACTGCGCGTGCGATTATGTCGTACAAAGGTGTCCTTTACAAAAACCACTTATTGAATGGTGTGAAAAAAGGTGCACTTACAGCAGATCAAGTTGAGGAAAAATTTAACCAATGGTTGGCGGATAAAGATTCGAAAATCACAGGTAAACAAGACAACTTAGCGAAAAATGCAGCGGCTGATAAAGCAGCACGCATGAAAGCTGAAGTAGACGCCAATGTTGCAAGAGCGAAGGCAATTGAAGAGAAAAACACGCCTGAAGTAGAGGAAGTAGCTGCAGAAGAAGTAGCGACTGAGGAAGCTGCAACAGAAGCTGAAGAGTCAACTGAAGTTGCTGCCGAAGAGGTTGTAGCTGAAGAGGTTGTCGCTGAAGAAGCTCCAGCTGAAGAGCCAGCACCAGAAGAAGTGCCTGCACCAGCTGAAGAGCCTGCTACAGAAACTCCTGAAGAGGTTCCAGCAACTGAAGAAGCAGCTACAGAAGCTCCAGCAGCAGATGATGCTTCAGAAAGCACAGAAGAAACAACAGAGGCATAAGCCA
>CANGIC010000242.1 GCA_947453795.1 Flavobacteriales bacterium | reverse complement strand
TCTTGAATCGGAAGAGTAGGAATGCTGCTTTTCCAATTGGGATCATTTACCAGCTGCATGACAATTTCTGTATGGGCACCCACCTGATTCATGGCGTTGATGTACATCTCAAAATGGCTATTTGGAACGCCATCTTGGTCCAAGTCGCTTTCTTCGCCGAGAACAATTTCGTTGATAAATCGTCGTGTAACGGTATTTTTTGTGGGTTTCCAGGGAATCTCCACACAAGTCAATCCGCGCTGAAGTCCTTTGAGTAACGACATAAAATCCCAAACGGCGAAAACATGCTCTTCCATAAACAGGCGGACAGCATTGGGTCTTCGCAACTCCGTGTACAATGGGTGTTTAGACAATTGTTGACGGTAAGGCGCCAATGCTTTTTCTAGGTATTCAATATGGTGTGACATGGAGAGCTAATCGATGGTTTGCAGTATACAATTTTGCTTCTATAACACGCTCAAAAGGCAGTTTGTTCGATTTATTTCAGTCCAATTCCCAATTCTTTCAACTGCGCGGCATTCAATGGAGAAGGGGCGTCGATCATGGTGTCGCGTCCACTGTTGTTTTTAGGGAAAGCGATGTAATCTCGAATCGATTCTGATCCACCCATTGTAGCTACCAAACGGTCTAATCCAAATGCCAATCCACCGTGTGGTGGCGCGCCGTATTCGAAAGCACTCATCAGAAATCCGAATTGATCTTGCGCCTCTTCCTTGGTAAAGCCAAGTAGATCGAACATGCGGGATTGCAAGTCGCGGTCGTGAATACGGATAGAACCTCCACCCAACTCCACACCGTTCATCGCGAGGTCATAGGCATTTGCCCGAACCTTGCCTGGTTCCGTTTGGATCAGGTGCATGTCCTCTGGTTTTGGAGAGGTAAATGGGTGATGCATCGCGTGGTAACGGCCACTTTCTTCGTCCCATTCTAGTAGTGGAAAGTCCAGCACCCACAATGGCTTGAAGACATTAGGATCGCGCAGACCAAGCTCATTTCCAAGGTGCAAACGCAACTCATTCAATTGCTTGCGTGTTTTTTCAAGGTCACCACAAAGCAAGAGCAACAAGTCACCTGCTTTAGCACCTGCTTTTTCAGCCCATGCCGCAAGATCTTCTTGGGTATAAAATTTATCTACGGAAGACTTGTACGAGCCATCGGCATTGCATTTCACATAGACCAAACCTTTGGCGCCAATTTGTGGACGTTTTACCCATTCGGTCAGCTCGTCTAGCTGCTTGCGTGTATATTCTGAGCAATTTTCTGCGTTGATGGCAATGACTGCTTCTGCGCTGTCAAACACAACGAAACCTTTTCCTATTGCAAGCTCGCTCAGGTCAACGAATTCCATTCCGAAGCGAATATCCGGCTTGTCGGAACCGTATCGCTCCATTGCTTCGGCATACTGCATGCGGGGAAATGCTTCGGTAAAATCGACACCGCGTACTGTTTTGAAGAGGTGTTTGATCAATCCTTCAAAAGTATTCAAGATATCATCTTGTTCAACGAAGGCCATTTCGCAGTCGATTTGTGTAAATTCTGGCTGACGGTCGGCACGTAAGTCTTCGTCGCGGAAGCACTTTACGATTTGATAGTAGCGGTCAAATCCAGAGACCATCAACAGCTGTTTAAATGTTTGTGGCGACTGTGGCAAGGCATAAAATTGACCTTGGTTCATGCGGCTTGGTACTACGAAGTCACGCGCACCTTCAGGAGTTGATTTAATCAAGACAGGTGTTTCAACATCGAGGAATCCTTGTTCGTTGAGGTAAACGCGCGTTTCCAGTGCCACCTTGTTGCGCAGCATCAATTTTTGTTGAACAGGCGTTCTTCGCAGGTCGAGGTAACGGTATTGCATGCGGATTTCATCTCCACCGTCTGTGTCGTCCTCAATGGTGAAAGGAGGCAATTTCGCTGCATTCAAAATGTGAAGTTCCGTAACGCGGATTTCGATTTCACCTGTAGCGATGTTCTTATTTTTACTCGAGCGCTCAATGACTTCACCTACGGCTTGCACGACAAATTCACGGCCCAATTTTCGGGCTTTTTCACCCAATTCGGCGTCCCCTTCCATGTTGAATGCAAGTTGCGTAATGCCGTAACGATCGCGCAAGTCAACGAAGGTCATTCCGCCAAGGTCGCGTGAGCGCTGCACCCATCCTGAGAGTGTTACTGTTTGACCGATATGTGCTGTGCGAAGTTCCCCGCAGGTGTGTGATCTGTACATTTTTGAAAGTAGTTAGAATCGTTGAAACGAAGGTCCAAAGATAAGAACCTTCTGCCAATTGGCGAATAAACGGATGAAATCAGTTTGTAAGACCTACAAGCGCACGAATATATTCTACCGTTAATGGCTTCGATACGAAGTCGCGAATCATTGGATAACTTTTAGCGCGATCAATGTCTTTTTGATTTACAGAGGAGGAAAGCATAATGATTTTGCTCTCTTTGAGAAAATCTCGTTCTGCATCGGTCAAGCGGTCAAGAAACTCAAAGCCACTAATTTCAGGCATATTTATATCCAGAAAAATAAAGTTTGGCGGAGCTTCGCCACTTTGAATGAGTTCGTCGATTAGCGCAATGGCTTCGGTACCGGAGGGAGTAATTTCGATGTCACTGTTGCTTATTGCTCGCTGAATGGTTGCAGGGTGAATGACCGAAATGATATCGTCGTCGTCAATAAGCAGGAAACGGATCATGCGTTTAGTGGATTATTGGGTAAAATTAAGGTAATTGTTGTTCCCTCACTAAGTTGTGATGTTAATTTAAATTTTTTTTCTTGATTTATAAGAAGTAATAATAAATAGAACTTGATGAACCTCAAAATCACAAGGAAAACGACAACTTTACCCTAATTTATTCCGTTAAAGCGGTATGTTTCCGTGCTTTTTCATAGGAAGCACTTCTGCCTTCTTTTCAAGCATTTTGAACCCGGCAATCACTTTTTTGCGCGTTTCTTCTGGAAGAATTACATCGTCGATAATGCCACGTTCAGCAGCGCGATAGGGATTGGCAAACATTTCCGCATATTCTGCTTCCTTTTCCAACCATTTTGCCTCAGGGTCTGGAGCTGCAGAAATTTCACGTTTGAAAATAATTTCAGCTGCACCCTTAGCGCCCATCACGGCAATTTCAGCACTTGGCCAAGCGAAATTTAAATCTGCACCAATGCTTTTGGAGTTCATCACATCAAAGGCACCCCCATACGCTTTTCGAGTAATCACCGTAATTCTAGGCACTGTGGCCTCAGAAAAGGCATAGAGCAATTTGGCGCCATGTGTAATGATTCCACGCCACTCTTGATCTGTTCCAGGCAAGAATCCAGGTACATCTTCAAACACCAATAATGGAATGTTAAAAGCATCACAGAAACGCACGAAACGCGCGCCTTTTCGGGATGAATCGATGTCCAAAACGCCAGCCATGGATGCGGGTTGATTCGCAATTACACCAATTGAACGCCCTTCAATGCGTGCAAATCCAACCACGATGTTCTTCGCGAAATCTTCATGCAC
>CANGIC010000241.1 GCA_947453795.1 Flavobacteriales bacterium | reverse complement strand
TACTGCTTTAGAATAGTTGTCCTAACTTTACCTAATATTTAAGTCCAGATCTTCATGCCCTTTTCATCCCTCGGTCTTTCTCCCCGTTTAGTCAGAGCACTTTCTGAATTAGACTTCCAAAAACCCTATCCCATTCAGGAAAAGGTAATCCCTGAAGTGCTTAAGGGCAATGATGTGCTGGGCATTGCTCAAACTGGCTCTGGAAAAACCGCATCCTATGTGTTGCCGGTGCTGTCCTTACTGGAGAAAAAGGAATCAAAACGAAACAGAGCCATTGAAGCGTTGGTAGTGGTTCCAACGCGTGAATTGGCACTACAAGTTCAAGAGGTGATTGGTAATTTCACTTCATTCCTGGAGCCACGTTTGAAATCGATGGCTGTTTATGGTGGCGTCTCCATCAATCCACAAATGAAGGCACTGATTGGAGTGCGTGTTTTGGTGGCGACACCGGGTAGATTGATTGAGCTGGTTGAAGCAAATGCACTTTCCTTATCGGAAGTTCAGATTCTGGTAATCGATGAGGCCGACAAAATGCTGAACTTTGGGTTCAAAGAAGAAATGGACAAGATCATTTCTTTGCTGCCTAGAAAAAGACAAAACTTACTTTTTTCAGCCACTCTTGCTGAAGATGTTCAGTCGATCACTCAATTGATCTTAAAAGACCCCATCGTTGTAAAGGTCGAGGCAGAAAAAGAAAATCTTGATCTCATCTCACAAACGGGTTATTTTGTTACTGAAGAGCGCAAGGGACCACTCTTACGCTACTTGATCAAACACAATGACATGCAACAGGTGCTGGTCTTTACCTCATCGGTCTATCAGACGGAAAATGTGGCTGAAAAACTGAGGAAGCATGGCATACAAGCGAATTGCATCCACAGTAAAAAAAGCCAGGAAGCGCGCACCAAGTCCCTGAAGAGTTTCAAGGAGGGACACATGCGGGTGCTGGTCGCTACCGATCTGATTGCCCGCGGGATCGATATTCAATTCCTGCCCTTCGTCATCAATTACGAACTTCCTCGATCTCCAAAAGATTACATTCATCGGATTGGGCGAACAGGACGAGCGGAAAATCCCGGAGAAGCTATTTCACTCATTACGCCCGAAGAACAAAATCATTTCCGGGTGATCCAAAAGAAAATGAAAAAATGGGTAACGATGGTTGATAGTGAATCGATTGATCTTAGGGGGTTTTAAGGGTTCAAATTTCCCAAAAATATCTTCATTCCCATTAAATCTTCATATCTGATTATTGACACTTATGATCTAGCGAAATTCATGAGTTCGGAATAATCGTGTTGATCTGCAAGCTTTATTGCTTTTAGATAATTTGATCGAATATCGTTTTCTTTGGAAAGATTGGACATGCCCCACGAGAATATTTCTTTCTTCAATACTTTCTCAATTAGAATATCGGCCATCATTCTGCTATGGCGTCCGTTTCCATTGGAGAAACAATGCATTGAAACGAGACAGTGTTTGAACCGTATCGCGATTTCATCCGGATTATACGTGTTATTTTCAATCCAGAATTTGGTGTCTTCCAATAGTTTCTTGAGCTCTGTAGAAATTTGGAAAAAGGGAATCCCCAGGTTCTTATCCGTCTTTCTAAATTCACCTGCCCAATTCCACACGTTACCATACATTCTTTTGTGCAACGATAAAATGAATTCAAGTGTAAGAATTTGTTGGTAATTCAGTTTTCTTCCAAGCAGCCACAACTGTGCCTCTTCAATGTTGTTTTGTTCCATTTCATCAAGTTCACCCTTTGTTGTGATACTAGGAATTTTTAATCCATGAATTTCATTTTCATCCAAAGGAGTTTGGCCATCGATGTATTCAAGGTTTAATCCCATAGTGCTTTTGGCATCTTATCGATTAATTCTTTTGTGCGCTCCTCTATAGACTCACGAATGCGATTATCTGTGTTTTCCTGATCTTCCAATTTCATGTTTCCGGAAGTTCTCCTAACGATTTCTGTCGCAATTTCACGTGCTTTTCTTTCAATTAACGCTTCCAAAGATTCATCTTTTGGAACAAATCCATACACCAGTGTCATGTCCATGGCCTGGGCTACTTCTTTTAATGCCTTGATACTTAGCGTTCCTTCCCTTTCACTTGATTCAATGTAACTCATACCCTGGCGTGTTTTTGCTAGTTTGTCACCTAATTGTTGTAAGGTTATGCCAAGCGTTGTGCGTGTAATGTTAATCCACTTTCCTTCGGGAAGTATGTTTAATGCAGGTTTGATGTGTTGCATCTTCGCATTTAACTGTTTTATTTGAAGCTTTTTCTTTGACATTGTAGCAGATTTACTTAACACTCACATGTCAAATGTATAAATATTCCTTTACATAAAAATATTATTGTAAATATATATTTTGACAAAATTAATTTTTTGTCAATAAAAACCTTGACAATTTAATCGAAATCACATGTGATAGCATGTGAAAATCGCCCTTTGGGGAAAACTATTTGCTCAAGCAAATCAAAAGAAGAACTATTTACGCTTATGTGGACCCTGACCTACTCGGTGTTGTTCCAAGCGATTTAGTGGGTTTTCAGAATATCCACGATAGTAACAATCCCCAGTAGCGCTGAATATTATGTAAACGAAAAATACACCCATAACACTAAATTTACAAAACAAAAAAGCCTCCTCATAACTGAGAAGGCTTTTACTTTAAACTTGTGGCATAGACGGGACTCGAACCCCGTCCCCAAGTGCCTTGGGGATGACATGCTTGTATTCTAACGCAATAAATCAATTCTATTTTTAGGCGATTCCACCAAATTTTTAATCTGAGCTTTGGAATATTTCTTTATCACTTTTTCACGGATCAATGCTTCTCGCTTTGTCTCAAAGCACTCTACAAAAACCAATTCCCAATCGGAAAATTTACTCGTGTAGCGACTTTGACCTGATTTATGTTGTTCCAAGCGATTTAGTGGGTTTTCAGAAAATCCACGATAATAACAATCCCCAGTAGCGCTGAATATTATGTAAACGAAAAATACACCCATAACACTAAATTTACAAAACAAAAAATCCTCCTCATAAGTGAGAAGGCTTTTACTTTAAACGTTTCTAGCGGTCTGGACAAGTTCGAACCCGTCCCCAAGGCACTTGGGGATGACAGACTTGTATTTTAACAAAAAACAAAAAAGCCTACTCATAACTGAGAAGGCTTTTACTTTAACTTGTGACATAGACTAAATCGAACCCGTCCCCAAGGCACTTGGGGATGACATGCTTGTATTCTAACCAAATAATTCAATAACAAAAAAGCCTCCTCATAAGTGAGAATGCTTTTACTTTAACTTGTGACATAGACGGGACTCGAACCCGTCCCCAAGGTCCTTGGGGATGACATGCTTGTATTCTAACCAAATAATTCAATAACAAAAAAGCCTCCTCATAACTGAGAAGGCTTTTACTTTAAACGTTTCTAGCGGTCTGGACAAGTTCGAACCCGTCCCCAAGGCACTTGGGGATGACAGACTTGTATTTTAACAAAAAACAAAAAAGCCTACTCATAACTGAGAAGGCTT
>CANGIC010000240.1 GCA_947453795.1 Flavobacteriales bacterium | reverse complement strand
CTCGTTGCTGGACTTGTCGGCATAAATAGTTTACTTCAACTGTTTTTTTTCAGTGCCTACGCGTGGTTTTATCTTGACATAATGCTGCCTTTGTTCGGCATCTCTGGTTTGAGTATAGACATAACGATGGTAGAGATTTCTCAAACCGTTGGCATTTATCTAGGAATTCCTTTTGCCATTGCTTTGATTTCTCGGTCTCTGCTTCTAATGACAAAAGGCCAAGAATGGTTTGAAACGGTGTATCTCCCTTTCATTTCTCCCATCACATTAGTCGCCTTGCTTTTCACCATCGTTGTCATGTTCAGTTTAAAAGGTCAAATGATCGTTGCATTGCCGATGGATGTCCTCCGCATTGCACTGCCACTTGTGATCTTCTTTTGTGTGATGTTCCTGCTGATGTTCTTCACAGGCAAATGGGCTGGCGCCGATTATCGCGATAATGCTGCATTGTCCTTCACGGCCTCGGGAAACAATTTTGAATTGGCCATCGCGGTATCTATAGGTGTATTTGGAATTGAATCCGGACAGGCGTTTGCAGGGGTAATCGGTCCTTTGGTGGAGGTTCCTGCCTTAATTTTAATGGTGCGTTTATCCTACTGGTTGAAAAAGAGGTATTACGCCTACTGAAAAAGTTCGCGCATCACATCACCGTCAGTATATACGCCTGAAATACCGAGTAACTCTAGGATTGTTGCATTGATATCGATCAGTTCTCTCGGTTGAGACAGCACTACATTTTGCTTAAAATCCGGTCCGTAGGCATAAAACATAATGTGGCGACATCCGGGACATCCATCGCCGTGTGAAACAAACCCATCGGCAGTGCCATCGGGATGCCGCCCATGATCGTTGGTTACAAATAGCGTCGTTTTGTCCTTATAAATTGGACTCATTTGAATAAAACTCCATACTTGGTAGATGTATTCGTCGGAAGATTGAATTCCATTCAAATAGTTCACCCAATTGGCTTGATGGCCGGAGTAATCGGGCTCCTTAAAATTCACGATCATCAAATGAGGTGCATAGGTTTGTAGGACTTCCATTACCCTGACAGAGGTGGTGCTATCATCCCTATATCCTGTGCCGTTTCCATTTATCCCGCAATTTACCGAAGGACGGTATTTATTTTTCCAATGCAAATCCTTGGTGTTTGACAGCACTTCCAGTTTATCCTTGCTCGCAATCACCCATGCATTCGAGGCCTCTTGCCCTTTGAAACAGCGCCAAATTTGCATAAAGGAAGGAGAATTTGGAAACTCCCCTCCCGTATTGTTAATTGCCTGATAATGCCCCGTCATGATGGCCGTATGTCCAGCCGTTGTGTGCGTAAATCCATTGTTTGAAAAGTTCGTGTTGATGACACCAAATTGCGCCATGTCGTTTGACAGCCGTGGAATATAGGTATGATTGGCGTCGCCCCATGTTTCGGTATACCGTGCGCCGTCCATAATCATCACAAAAACATAGTGTGTTTTGTATGATTTCATTGGCACCTTATCGTTTTCACACGAAACCAGAAAGGCCAGAAGAACGGGAACAATGATAAAACGCAAACGCATATTCACTTCATTTAAAACAAAAAAGGCCGTAAACACGGCCTTTAAGTATTATTCTTTTGCCTTCGATTTCGCTGGCGCTTTTTCAATATTGATGACCAGTTCATCTTTCGATTCTGCTAGATCAATTTTGATGGTATCTCCCGCAGTCAAGGTGGCTTTAATGATTTCCTCAGCGAGTGGATCCTCGATGTACTTTTGAATCGCACGTTTCAGCGGTCGGGCACCAAATTTTTCATCATATCCCTTCTCCACAATTAAATCCTTAGCCCCTTCAGTCATTTCGATTTTGTAGCCCAAGTCATTGATACGACCGTACAATTTCTCCAATTCGAGGTCAATAATCTTGTGGATATCCTCACGAAGTAACGATTTAAACAGAATCATGTCATCGACACGGTTCAAGAATTCTGGAGAAAATGCTTTTCGCAACGCATTTTGTATGACTGATTTCGCATTTTCATCCCGCGATTCTTCTTTTGCTTTTGTTCCAAATCCTACACCCGAACCAAAATCCGCCAATTGGCGCGCACCAATATTGGATGTCATAATCAAAATCGTGTTCTTGAAATCAATTTTTCTGCCCAATCCATCGGTCATGTGTCCATCGTCAAGGACTTGAAGCAATAGATTAAACACATCTGGGTGTGCTTTTTCAATTTCGTCCAATAGAATGATAGAATATGGCTTTCTACGCACCTTTTCAGTCAGTTGTCCACCTTCTTCATACCCTACATATCCCGGAGGCGCTCCCACCAAGCGGGAAATCGAAAATTTCTCCATGTATTCCGACATATCAATGCGAATCAACGAATCTTCAGAATCGAAAAGGTATTTTGCGAGCACCTTCGCCAATTGGGTTTTTCCAACGCCTGTTGGCCCGAGGAAGAAGAACGATCCGATTGGTTTGTTTGGATCTTTCAATCCTGCGCGATTCCGTTGAATGGCTTTCACCACCTTAGAAACGGCCTCATCCTGACCGATTACTTTACCGCGAAGCGATTCGGCCATATTGACCAATTTACCTGTTTCAGATTGCGACACTTTAGTGACAGGAATGCCACACATCATGGAAACAACTTCTGCTACATTTTCTTCCGTAACAAGTACTTTATTCACTTTAGAATCCGCCTCCCACTTCTTCTTTTCGTCTTCCAATTGTTCCTGAAGTTTGCGCTCAGAATCACGTAGTTCGGCAGCTTTCTCGTATTGTTGTGATTTAATCACCTCATTTTTCTCATCCTTCAAGGCCTCAATTTTCCCTTCGATATCGATGATTTCTTGCGGAACATTGATGTTTGTGATATGCACACGAGAACCAACCTCATCTAGGGCGTCTATGGCCTTATCTGGAAGGTGTCGGTCGGTGATATAGCGCTCAGTCAATTTCACACAGGCATCAATCGCTTCTTGCGTGTAGGTGACATTGTGGTGATCCTCATAGCGCTCCTTGATATTATTTAAAATTTGAATGGTCTCGTCGATGCTTGTTGGCTCAACGATTACCTTTTGGAAACGACGTTCTAGTGCACCATCCTTTTCAATGTATTGGCGGTATTCATCCAATGTTGTCGCACCAATCGCCTGCATTTCACCGCGAGCAAGAGCGGGCTTAAACATGTTTGACGCATCCAAAGAACCACTTGCACCTCCAGCACCGATAATGGTGTGAATTTCGTCGATAAACAAGATGATATCCGGATTCTTTTCAATTTCTTGCATCACAGCTTTCATTCGCTCTTCAAACTGGCCACGGTATTTTGTACCCGCCACTAATGAACCTAAATCCAAGGAAATGACACGCTTATTGAACAATACACGCGATACTTTGCGCTGAACGATACGCAACGCCAATCCTTCCGCAATGGCACTTTTACCAACACCCGGTTCGCCAATAAGGATCGGGTTGTTCTTTTTGCGGCGCGACAAAATTTGACTCACCCGTTCGATTTCTTTTTCACGACCCACAATTGGATCAAGCTTTCCAGCTTCAGCCAT
>CANGIC010000239.1 GCA_947453795.1 Flavobacteriales bacterium | reverse complement strand
TAGTATTCTACATTTTTAATCAACCTAGGCATGAGTAGGTCGGTTCCTTTGAAGGGTACAATACTGTGTAATAGTCCGAAGATGAAAACAGGAAAGCCGAGAAGGGCATACATCACAGAAAAGAGCAATTGTAGGGTGTAGGCGCTTAATTTAAATCGCTTGTTCAAAAAGTCCTGTCGAATTTTTAATTTTTCAGTCTGCCAGTGGATTTGATTCACTAAAGATTGAATTTCTTCGATCAGGTAGGGCTTCAACAATTGAATTTCCTCGATGCGTTCACTGATTTGTTTGAGGTATTCTACGCGCGACTCAACATTTGCTTTTGACTTGTCATCTTTCACAATGTCATACACATCATCGATCAACTGCTCTTGTTCCAATGAATCTGTTGTCACCAAGACACGCTCCAAATGTTGCCGAAAGCGAGCGGTCAATTTTTTTGAGGCAGCATTTGGGTTTTCGTCATATTCACCGAGTTGATCCGTCACGAAGAGACCTTGTTCGACGGTCAGCATGACTGAACTTCTGAATTTCTCCCCTTGCGAGTAAAAGAGACCAATGGGAATGACTTTAAGGTTTAATTTTCCTGCATTCCGATGTTCCACCTCCAAGGCGATGCGCGCCGTCCCAGATTTTAGTTCGCGCAGCTGTCGTTCCATCATGCTATTTCCCTCGGGAAAAACAACGAGGGTATTTCCTTCCTCAAGGACCTTGTAACAGGCCTCAAAGGAAGCATTGTTATCCACACCAGCAGTTTTGTTGTCGATCGGACGATTAATGGGAATCATTCCTAAGCTATTCAAGATCCGTCGTTTCAATGGCGTATTGAAAAATGTTCCTTTCGCCATGAAATAGATCGGTTGAGAGATGCTTTGCGCAATAATCCATGCATCCATCATCGTGTTGGGATGATTGGCGATAATGATGATTGGCCCATCATGTTTCAAGAATTCCTTGTTCCTGACTTTTATTTCTCTGTAATAAAAGCGGATTCCGATCCCAATTAAAAATTTTAGAAGTCGATAAAGCATAGTTTGTTCAGTACTCGAAGGTACATTTTTTTGCGAAAATGGAGAAGGCAATTCTTTCTTCTTACCTTTGCTACATGGAGCAAATCCCTGTAATTTATCTCAATAGCAATGATGGCACAGGAATTCTTGCCTTCGGTGAAGAAGACCGCTTGAACTATGCGCAAGGACATGTGCTTTCGGCCATGGATGCCTTTCTAGAGAAGTACAAGGGAGCTTGGTTATTTACGGCGTTGTCGTATGAGCTGAAGAATGAAATCTGCGGTTTAAGTTCCAACAATCGCGATGAAATGCAATTTCCAACAGCCATTTTATGGAAACCTACATATGTGGTGCGGATCAATCGTGAAAATGTCGTTTTTCTTCAAGGTACGGTAGATTCCTTTAGCGAGGCCTTCGTGAGCAATTTCATGGAAGAGGAAATGGACACCAACTTTCATCACCCTCATGTTGAATTTACACCAGCCATTGATCGTCAAACCTATATTACTACGGTCAATAAGCTCAAAACGAATCTCCAACGGGGGGATATTTATGAAGTCAATTTCTGCCAAGAGTTTTATTGTCACAATGCGGTAATTGAGTTTCCTACCGATGCTTATTTTAAATTAAATACGCTCACACGCACCCCATTTTCGGCTTATCTGCGCATGGATGAATTTAGTGTGCTTTGCTACAGTCCTGAACGCTACTTGCGCAAGACGGGAAATACACTTCTTTCTCAGCCCATCAAAGGTACAGCGCCGCGAGATGCAGATGCGGACAAAGATGCTGCCTTGGCAGATTGGTTAAAGAACGACCCAAAGGAACGCTCTGAAAATGTTATGATTGTGGACCTGGTCCGCAATGATTTGTCTCGGGTGGCAGAAAAAGGATCTGTTCGTGTGGAAGAACTTTGTGGCATTCACTCCTTTGAAACGGTGCACCAAATGATTTCAACCGTTGCGTGCGAGGTGCGTGAGGAGGTAACTTTTACTGATATTTTACGCGCTACTTTTCCTATGGGCTCCATGACAGGCGCGCCTAAATACCGCGCGATGGAGCTGATTGAGACTCATGAATCTTTTCAACGTGGCTTGTATTCGGGAAGCATCGGCTACATCGATCCTAACGGAGATTTTGACTTGAATGTGGTGATTCGTACGGTCATTCACAATGCGAAAACAGGATACCTTTCCTGTGGGGTAGGCAGCGCAATTACCATTCAATCTGATCCAGAGAAGGAATACGAGGAATGCTTGGTGAAGGTGAAGAAAATTATGGATGGCGTAAATGCTTAAGTTAAATCAACAGATTGAAACCTTCTTTTCTGCACATCCTGCCGAACGGTACTTTCTTGCCTGCAGCGGAGGGATTGATTCCATGGTTCTGGCTAGTCTCATGCTTGCGCAAGCGTTGCCCCTTGAATTGGTGCATGTAAACTATGGCCTGCGCGGTGACGAATCGGATAAAGATCAACTTTTTCTTGACGAATTCTGCCAAAGACATTGCATTCCTTTTCACGCGAAAAAGGTCAATTTGAGGGAATTTTTAAATGAACACGGAGGAAATCTGCAAGAAGAGGCACGCAAGGTTCGCTATGCTTTTTTTGAAGAAATTTTGGTGAATCATGGAGCTAAGGTTGTTTTGGCGCACCATGCCGATGACCAAGTGGAAACCTTTTTCTTGAATTTGGCACGCGGTGGGGGCATGATGGGATTGTCGGGAATGTTAGCCGCCCATGGCCACTATTTAAGGCCCTTGTTGCCCTTTCGAAAGCAGCAACTTCTGGACTATGCTCATCAACATGGTTTGACATGGCGAGAAGATCGTACAAATGCCGAAAGCTACTATTCCAGAAACAAGTTGCGCAACATGATTCTTCCGGAATTAGGCGCTTCATTCCCTGATTTGGTGGATCAAATAACCTTTTTAACGCACATTTTTCAGGAAAATCAAGCCGATTTGGAAAAAAGAATGGCTTTGATGATTGCGGAATTTTCTCCAAAACACTTCATTCCATTGGACAAATACGATTCACTTAATGAATTAGAAAGAATAGAATTGTTGCGTCAATTTAACCTTCCATTGGGCATTTTACCTGAGGTCAATAAATTGGCAAAAGCGGAGAAGGGTAAAGTGTTGAATTTTTCGGGTACAGCACCTGGTCGATTGATTCGTGAACAGTCGGGATTTTATGTGGAAGTAGGCGATCTTGACCAGCACAAGCATCCGGGAACTTTAGAAATTGAAGCCAATGCCACGCTGCCTGAGGTATTTTCAAAGTCAGCCATTTACCTCAATCCGAATTTGATCAGTGGTGACATTCAGCTGCGTTTTTGGCAAGTGGGAGATCGCATGAAGCCAATCGGGATGAACGGATCCAAATTGATTTCAGACATTATTACCGATGCGAAAGTTCCCCATCACCTGCGTCAAGCACAACGAGTTCTTGTCGATGATCACCGAATTTTATGGTGTGTTGGTCATGCCGTGAGCAGAGAAGCCATTGCTAAGTTAGGCCATCCGTGCATCAAAGTGACCGTGAACGATTAAATTTA
>CANGIC010000238.1 GCA_947453795.1 Flavobacteriales bacterium | reverse complement strand
TGGAACACAGACCCTTTATTTACCGACATTGATTTGAATGACTATACATTCCCCATCAATTCACCGTTGAACAATCAAGGAAATGCTGCCTTTTGGATTCCAACAGATATCCTAGGTATTTCGAGGAGTTCGAGCACGCCGGATTTGGGGGCGTATGAGCTGCCGTGAGGGAGATGTTAAGATATTAAGACAAAAGACTTGAGGACAAAGGACTTTGGGAGAAATTTCGAATTACGAGTTACGAGTTCTGTAGAAAGTTAACATTACTTATCGTTTATCCCAATCTTGTCTTAAAGTCCATTATCCTTCAACACCAGTTCTCCCCGCTCATATTCATAGCGGATTCCTGAGGCATTCATGATGTGTTCCGTTTCACCTCCTGGGTCAATAATGAGTGAATCAGCACGGAAAGTAAATGTCAATTTATCATCAGATTCGTGAATGTCTAAAATGTCCACGAGTGGTTTATCTTCATCGATTCCTTCGATATTCAAGTATCCTGCCGCAGACATTTGTCCATTTTCGATAATGAACACATCACCACCGCAATAGTATTCAAAGCCCATTTGACAGACAACGATGATTTTCGATGACTGGTTTGATTTGAAAAAATAAGGTTGATAGAGGTATAAATCGCCAGAGGCTAACGAAGTAAATATAATTTCATTTTTGGTATTTAGCAATAGCAAGCGATCACCCCAATCGGTTGATGTTGACTCTTCGTTGAGTTCATTCCAACGGTAAACATTGACCACTTTATATTCACCAATTCGATAGGCTTGTTCCACATGGAAATCCGGCAGTACCAAATCAGCGATGGATTTTGGTTGGTAGCGTTTAAAGCGGATTACTTTGCCCTGTTTAGACACCTGAGCTATGCGCATTTTCTGCCTTTTCGTTTGGGACGAATCTTTTAGCTCAAACATACTGAGCAATCAAGGACACAGCACAATAAAAAGAAGAACAGTTCTTTGGTGGAACAAAAAAAGCCCCACTTTCGAAGGGCTTTTCAGAATATGCTTGAATCGCTTATGCATTCGCAGCATTCATGTTATCAAGAACCGCCATCACAGATTTAACGGCCACAGCTGACTCTTCCAACAATGCTTTTTCAGCATCATTCAAGTCTAGTTCGATGATTTTTTCGATTCCATTTTTTCCAAGAACGACAGGAACACCAAGATAGATATCTTTCATTCCATATTCACCATCCAACCATGCGCATACAGGGAAGATGCGTTTTTGGTCACGAACAATCGCCTCAACCATTTGCGCAGCTGCTGCTCCTGGTGCATACCATGCAGAAGTTCCGAGAAGTTTTACGATTTCACCACCACCGAATTTCGTGCGTTCGATGATTTCGTTCAATTTCTCTTCACCGATCATTTCCGTTACAGGAATACCAGCAACTGTTGTGTAGCGAGGAAGTGGAACCATCGTGTCACCATGACCACCCATCAATACCGCTTGGATATCTTTTGGAGAAACATTCAACTCTGTGGCAAGGAATGCACGGTAACGCGCTGTATCCAAGACACCAGCCATTCCAAAAACGCGCTTAGAATCAATTTTCGCATTCAAATATGCACAGTACGTCATCACATCCAAAGGGTTTGAAACCACGATAATGATTGCATTCGGTGAATATTTGACCACATTTTCAGTTACCGTTTTCACGATTCCTGCATTGGTAGCGATCAAATCATCTCTTGACATTCCTGGTTTTCTTGGCAAACCTGACGTAATCACAACCACATCAGAGTCCGCTGTTTTGGAATAATCATTTGTTGAACCAACTGTACGAGAATCATATAGATTGATTGGCGCTGTTTGCCAAATATCCAATGCTTTTCCTTCAGCAACACCTTCTTTAATATCGAGAAGTACGATTTCATTTGCAATTTCTCTGTGTGCGAGAACATCTGCACACGTAGCACCTACGTTTCCGGCGCCAACTACAGTTACCTTCATTTTGTATGATTTTTATTGTATCTACTAACGATGACGAATTTAGTACAAATGCCAATATTTTCGCTTAATTTGTGGGGAAAATTACGCTTTTGTCGATAAATTAATTATTCAAAGGCAACCGCGCGTTGAATGCATCGTTTTAGTAACGAATCGAATGTGGAGAACAAGGAACAATTAAAAGGAATTATTGAAGGTTGCCTTCGAAATGACAGACGGTCACAAGAGGCGATCTTTAAGCTTTTTTATGGAAAAATGATGGTGGTTTGTATGCGCTATACAAACGATAAAGACACCGCTCAAGAAGTTCTCCAAGAAGGATTCATGAAGGTCTTTGAAAAATTGGGTGCATTTGATTACAAGGGTTCTTTTGAAGGATGGGTGCGAAGAATTGTGGCGAATACCGCGATCGATTCCATCCGAAGATCAAAGAAAAATCCTATTCTCACTGATAATGACAATGACTTTAAAATTGGAGGTGAAAATCCAATGGAGGAGCAAGAAACTGTCGCACTGGGCGAAATAAAAGCAGAAATGGCCATGGAAGCCATTCAAAAATTATCTCCTGCCTACCGCACGGTATTTAACCTCTATGTTTTGGAAGAATATTCCCACAAGGAAATTGCGGAAATGCTCGGAATCAGCGAAGGAACATCAAAATCCAATTTAGCGAAAGCGAAAATGAATCTTCAAAAAATATTAAACCAACAATTCATGAACATTGATTGACATGAAGGAAAGTATAGAAAATAAAATTAAAGAGCGTTTAAAGGGCCATGAAATGCCTTACGACCCTTCTGCATGGACATCCATGAGTGCGCGTTTGGACAAAACTATGCCCACTCAAACGAGCTCGAATGTGATAAAATGGTTAATTGGTGGTGCAGCGGTTGTTGCCATTGGTCTTTCTGCGCTTTACCTTTTGAATAATGAAGAGGTAAAATCGAAAAAGGAAACAACCCAAACAGCTCAAAAAGAGCACAATCAATCGATTGAAACTGAAAATAAAGTAAGCACCGAATCACAAAAACAAGAACCTGCACATACTCCAGCACCTAACACTCCTGAAATCTTTGAGCAAGTTTTTTCAACTCAAGTAGACAATCAAGAATCTTCATCGACATCACTTGCTTCAGATCTTATTGAAAATGGTGTGATTGATGTTGAACGCATCGTGACAAGTGAAAATCCTGTTGATGCAAATCCATCTGGGGCGACAATTAAAATACCGATGGTTAATGCCATTTGTGCAAACGAAGCGCTTACTATTGAAAACACAAATCAAATAGCCCTTACCATCGGATTAAATGACGATCAACATGTCATTGGCGCTGAGAAATCCTTGACATTCAACCCGAAGTACGCAGGGGTGTATACTATTTCTTACACGCTCAATGGAGATGTTGTTACCTCTTCTTTTTTCACGGTAAAACCTTCCCCTCGTGCTGATTTTCAAATCGACATGTCTGACAAATACGACCAAGGTGTACCCACTACCTTGTTGTCTGCAACCTCAGGCGATGATGTGACATACTCATGGTTGATTAATGGAAATCAATCCTTTACTGGAACAAATGTAAAAGCACATTTCTTCTCAAAAGGAAATCACGACGTGGAATTGACAGTGAAGAATGAATCGAATGGTTGTGAGG
>CANGIC010000237.1 GCA_947453795.1 Flavobacteriales bacterium | reverse complement strand
GTGAGGAATTTTTTCCATCAGGTAACGGTCCTTAAAAGTTCCCGGCTCTGACTCATCGGCGTTGCACAACAAGTATCTTGGAACGCCTTCCGGCTTCGCGAGAAACGACCACTTCATCCCTGTTGGGAATCCAGCGCCACCTCGTCCGCGCAGTCCTGATTTTTGTACTTCTTCGAGCACCAATTCAGGCGACATCGATTTCAATGCTTTTTCAACGGAACGGTATCCACCATTCTTGCGGTACACATCGAAAGTTTCGATGCCCGGCACATTGTCATGTTCTAACAGTAATCTTCTTCCCATCCTTACTTAATTTGGGGTCTGACCGGCCCTGTAAGCCGCAATTAGTTCATCCACGCGCTCCTTCGTTAGGTGCTCATGGTATTTCTTTCCACACTGAAGCATAGGCCCATAACCACAAGCCCCAAGGCATTCAGATGTTTTCAAGGTAAACATACCATCGGCAGAAGTTTCTCCTACCTTGATGTTCAACTTGCTTCCGATATAATCGATAATAGAGTCGCTACCCACCAACATACATGGGCCAGTGCGGCAAACTTCAAACACATATTTACCTGTTTTTTCCAGATTAAACATGGTATAAAACGTCGCTACCTCATATACTTCGATGGGTTCAATCTTAAGCACTTCTGCGACATAATCCATCGTTTCTATGCTTAACCAACCGCCAAATTCTTCTTCTGCGAGGTGCAAAATTCGAATCAAGGCGCTTTTACTTTTTCCTTCCGGATATTGTGCAATCAATGTTTGCACTTCTGCCATTTTCTCCGCGCTGAAAACAGGCTTTTCTGAATGGCGCTTACTGAGGTCGGTGTGTGAACTACTCATAATTATGCATCTAATTCTCCGGCAATCACATTCATGCTCGACAAAGTCAATACCGCATCACTGATGGTTTGACCAATAATCATTTCTGGATATGCCTGGTAATAAATAAAACATGGTCGTCTGAACTGCAAACGGTACGGTGAACGTCCACCATCGCTTATGAGATAGTAGCCAAGTTCTCCATTGCCACCCTCCACGCTGTGGTAAACTTCACCTACTGGAATTGGCGTTTCTCCCATCACAATTTTAAAATGATAGATGAGGGCTTCCATGTTGTTGTACACTTCTTCTTTTGGTGGAAGGTAAAATTCAGGAATATCCGCTTTATACGAACCTTCGGGTAGATTCTTCCATGCTTGTTCAATGATCTTTAAACTTTGACGGATTTCTTCTTGGCGCACCATGAAGCGGTCATACGTATCTCCATTTACTCCAACTGGAATGGTGAAGTCAAAATCCTCATAAGAAGAATATGGGTTCATCACACGTACATCATAATCCACCCCGGCAGCACGCAAGTTAGGACCAACAAAACCATAGTTCAATGCGCGTTCAGCTGAAATAGGTCCTGCACCGCGTGTACGGTCCATAAAAATTCGATTTCGCGCAAGCAAGCTGTTGAATTCATTAAATACTTTCGGGAAAGTTTTCAAGAAATCATCCAGTTTACGGTGAAATTCAGGTGAAAAATCACGCTCAAAACCACCGATACGTCCTACATTCGTTGTCAAACGTGCTCCGCAAATTTCTTCATAAAGTTCATAAATTTTTTCGCGCTCTTGGAATACGTACGTAAATCCTGTAAGGGCACCTGTATCCACTCCAATGACCGAGTTACAAATCAAGTGATCCGCGATGCGTGCCAACTCCATAACGATCACACGCATGTATTGAACACGTTTTGGAATATCTGCGCCAATCAATTTTTCCACTGTCATGTGCCACCCCATGTTGTTGATTGGGGAGGAACAATAGTTCAAGCGGTCAGTAATTGGTGTAATCTGATTGTAAGGTCGGCGTTCAGCCAATTTCTCAAAGGCACGGTGGATATACCCCACTGTTTGTTCCGACGACAAGATTTTCTCCCCATCCACTTGAAGGATGTTTTGGAAAATTCCGTGGGTAGCAGGGTGTGTTGGTCCAAGGTTTAATGTCGCAATGTCGCCATCGATTGTTTCATTGGACAATCCAACATGGGGCATAGCGTAGGCACTATCTTCTTTAAAAGTACTCATGATGTTACTTATTTATCGTCCAAAATATCGATCGTCCTTATCTTCTCGTGTGGCATCTTCGAGATGGTATTCTTTCCGCATCGGGAAATAATCCATCGTGTCTTCGTTCAGAATGCGCACTAAATTCGGGTGACCATCGAACTGAATCCCAAAGAAATCATACGTTTCACGCTCCATCCAATTGGCACCGTCATAAATATCAGTCAATGTAGCAATGCTCGGATTTTCAGCAGGCAAGAATGCTTTCAAACGAATTCTAAAGTTATTTGTCAAGCTGTGTAGGTGATACACCATGGCAAACTCACGACCTTTATCGTTCGGGTAATGCACCCCACCCAGTAATGTTAAAAATCCAATTTGCAATTCTGCATCAGACTTTAGCCATTCAATGATCGCGTGCATTTGATCCGCCGCAACTTCCATTGTCAGCATATCATAGGGCATCTCTACAGCCACCACTGCAGCTCCAAATTGGGTTTGAATTCGTTCGGCTACCCCTTCATTCGTCAGTTTATTCTCCATCTGATTCAATGTTGTAGCTGGTTAACATATGTTTGTATTCGTCAGAATAGCGACGACGCAAAGGTTCATGTTTCACGAGTTCATGAATTTTCATGATCCCATCGATAATTTGTTCGGGACGCGGAGGACAACCTGGCACATACACATCCACAGGAATGACGCGGTCAATCCCTTGTAATACACTGTAGGTATCGAAAATTCCACCTGACGAAGCGCAAGCACCAACAGAAAGTACCCATTTCGGCTCTGCCATTTGCTCGTACGCTTGTTTTAGGATGGGGCCCAATTTCTTAGAAATCGTTCCCGCCACAATGAGTAAGTCCGCTTGACGAGGAGAGAACGACATACGTTCCATTCCAAAGCGGGCTAAATCGTAGTTACTTCCCATCGTTGCCATGAATTCAATACCACAGCAAGATGTTGCAAAGGGCAGCGGCCATACAGAATTGGCGCGGGCCGTAGCCAATACCTTTTCCAACGTAGTAAGCTGATAGCCTTCCCCATTAATTACTTGAATATCTTCTATTTTTCCCATTCTAAAGCGCCTTTTTTAAGTACGTAGAAAAAGCCAACCAAAAAGAAGGCTACAAAAAGAATAACAGCCAAAAGTCCTTCAAGTTCGAGCTTTTCAAAATTTACCGCATAGGGATAAAAGAAGATCACCTCAACGTCGAAAAGCACAAATAATATGGCCGTCATGAAATAGCGAATCGATACAGGGAAACGAGCATCTCCATCCGATTCAACCCCACATTCCCAGTTCGAATCCTTCTTTTTTGAATGGACATTTGGCCCTAAACGGTGCGTAACGAACAATACGAGACCTACAAATCCTGCGGCAACCGCTACCTGAATCAACAAGGGTAGGTAATCCGCGGAGGTTGAAGCTGCTTCCATAATTGAGTAACTTTAAATTCTAATCAACTAATTATTAATGAATTAAGGTCAGTCGAAACCTATTTCACCCGACATAATTTCATTTTTATCCACGAAGGACGGACAAATTTACCTTTTAC
>CANGIC010000236.1 GCA_947453795.1 Flavobacteriales bacterium | reverse complement strand
TCAATGGAAAGACTTTCAATCAAGAAATCGCCACTCACCTTTTTAAAGTGAATGGTGACCCGAAATTCCTCAGATTTGCTTTGATACGTTCCAATGGCAAAAGATCCATCGGATGCTTCCTTTCCTTTAAAAATGAACTTAAATGAAGTGCCCGGTTTTTTGGTAAAAAAATCCTTAAGTACCAAGTTGGCTTGGGACTGGGAATACACCCCTTCCTTTCCAAGGACATTGATTAGGATTTTCTCCTTTCCAAGCGCAGTAATGTCTTGCGCATCATTCGTTGCAAAGGCATTTTCAATGGTTGAATAAGGAATATCACTTTGAAAATTGACACTCAAGATAAGACCAAGGAGAAAAGAATAGACAACACTCATAACTATCGTTGTTTTTTGAACGGCCGAAATTAGCAAAAATAGTGCCTTAAATAAAGTTGTTAAGGTATTCCGGTAGAAATCTTTGCCGTTCGACCTACCATTCATTTATCTTGATGGTGTAAATTCGAGGCATGAAAATAAAGATCATCTGTATCGGGAAGACGGGAAAGAAGTTTTTAGAAGACGGAGAGCAGGAATATTTAGGCCGTTTGAAACACTATATTGGTGTGGAGCGCATTGAAATTCCGGACCTGAAAAACCAGCGGAATCTTTCAGAACAGCAAATCAAGGAATTGGAGGGAAAAGAAATTCTAGCGCGCTTAGGGACTGCTGAGCATATGTACCTGTTGGATGAACGCGGCAAAACATTTTCCTCTGTTGGCTTTTCCGAATTTTTAAGCACACGATTTAATGCTGGCGGAAAAGCACTCGTATTTGTCATTGGAGGAGCTTATGGGTTTTCGGATGAAGTCTATGCACAAGCAATGGGAAAAATCAGTTTATCTGAGATGACCTTTTCTCACCAGATGGTGCGCATGATCTTCTTCGAGCAGTTGTATCGTGCCATGACCATCCAACGCGGGGAGCCCTATCACCATCAATAAGCGTTGAAAGAGAAAATGCCTACCTTTGAAAAAATGATACGCATTGAATAATCGTTCGGGACAGCTTTTAATAGACCGCAATTACGAGTTTTTCACTCCATTGGACATTTTATCTACGCTGATTGGAATCTTTATCATTTGGATTCTCATTTATTTGCGTACTCGACGAAATTCTCAACTGGAGCATTACAAATATTACCCGAGGGCACAGGCATTTAAAATGTTCTTTGTGCTTGCGAACTGCCTCTTTTATATTTTCGGTGAAGGAGGAGATACGCTGTGTTTTTGGGATGGTGCTGTAAAACTGAACAATCTTTTTTGGAAAGATCCACTATTGTATTTCACTGAACTTTTCAACGATCCCATTGCTGGTGGTGAATTCAAGAATTTTGACGTTACCACAGGATATCCAGACTCACGAACGTACATGGAAATACCCAGTTTTTTCATATGTAAAGTGGTCTCCATATTCACTTTTTTCACATTTAAAGGGTATATCCTATTGTCCTTAATTTTCGCCTACATCTCCGCCAATGCCTCATGGAAACTCTTTGAGTTGGTAAGGTCTTATAATTTGCATTCTGACCGGATATTGGCATTGGCTATTTTCTTTATCCCTTCACTAAGTTTCTGGTGCGGAGGTATTTCGAAAGACACACTCATGTGGATAAGTGTATGTTACTTCCTTGTCAATTTGTATCAAATTTTATCCCCAGAAAAACGCAGTTCATTTTGGAATTGGATTGTCATAATTGTCTTTTTATATATTATGTTCAAGGTGCGCTCATTCATGATTTTAACCGTTCTTGCCCCCTTGCTTTTTGCCTATAGCGCACGTTTGGGAAGAAAATTTGGAAAAGGAAGCTTTCGGCGGTTTATTATGCGGTTCGTGATTATTGGTGTTGCTTCAGTTGCCATCCTTTTCTTTTTCCAAACTTCGGTAGCTGATGAGTTTATTCAGGAGGCCGCAGTCATAAATGAAGATATGACTCACAATAAAACCTATGGCACAAATCGTTACGATTTAGGGATAACAGACTATTCTCCTGCTGGTATGGCATTGGCATTTCCGAATTCTGTCATTGCAGGATTTTATCGTCCATTTATTTGGGAGTCGCTCTCCATTTCTTTGTTTTTGAATGGGATTGAGAGCATTATTTTATTTTACTTCACCTTTCGTTTTTTATTCTCGAAAAATATATTAGCACGAATCAATCGCATCCGCAACCAAGAATTCCTTGTGTTCGCCTTCTTTTTCGCCTTAATATTAGCCTATTTTGCAGGTTTCACTTCGATATTGTTCGGAGTTCTTGTGCGGTTTAAAGCACCTCTTTTGCCTTTTCTTGTGATTATTCTCACCTCCTACCTACAAGCGGAAAAAATGGGGGATGAACCTAAACTGATCCTTGAATCGGAGGAAGATTAAACGTAATCGGCCATGTCATCTTCAACTTTGCGGAAGTACCAAAGTGAAGAAATAAAAACGACGATGACCATTGCAAATGAGATATACATCATATCACCGGGCATTTGACCGCCAAACATTGCCCATCTGAACCCTTGCACAACACCTGCCATAGGATTAAGAAAGTACATGGTAGCTGCCCACTTTGGCAATTGTTGCACAGCAAATTCTGCTGGATAAGCAATGGGAGTCACATACAATCCAATTTGCACAATAAAGGGAACAACATGCTGAAAATCGCGGTAACGCACCGTTAAGGCACTCAACCAAATACCAAATCCTAAAGCAGCCAAAATACCGATAAATAAAAATACTGGGGCCAGCCAAATATTTGTGGAAGGCATTACACCATAATAAATCATTAAAATAATCATGATTACCAAGGAAATGGCGAAATCAATCATGCCTACCGCGGCTTTTGACAAAGGAATAATCAAACGCGGGAAGTAGATCTTTTTAACCATGCCTTGATTCGCAATAATGGATGCGCCAGAATTGGCAATGACATAAGCGAAATAGGTCCAAATGGCCATGCCCGTCATTGTGAATAAGACATGTGGTACATTTGTTTTTACTTGGATAAAATTTCCAAAAACGAGTGTAAGAATAGCTAAGGTCAGAAGTGGTTGTATGAGCGCCCAAAGGAGTCCAATTGTTGTTTGCGCATAACGCACTCGAAAGTCACGCCAAGTAAGCATGAGGAATAAATCCTTGTACTGATACAACTCACGAAAATCAGGCATGAACCCTTTCCGCTTGGCGTCTATTGTTCTTATTCGATCTGACATGTGGCAAATATAAATAGAATTTGGTGCCGGAGGTAATTTGATGCCTAAAGGCAATTATGAATTTGATCCCGATGGGAATTTGTTGCTACGCAATTTGGTCCCAGAGGGAATTCGTAACCCTCCATTGTCTCCTGTGGCTACGAGTCTGCTATCGCACCTCAGCCACCAGGTAATTTGAAACTGGAAATTCGTAATTCTACTTTGTCTCAATGTCTTTTGTCTCACTAAATACCGAACAATTCGAAGATTGAACAAGTCTTGACACCTTAAAATCTTAATGTCTTAACATCTCTTTTGTTTCTTTCCAGCCGCAGGGTCTGAAGCTGCGACTGGGGAAACTTGAAACACACACTTTACGTTTTATTATTTGATGCCTTCGGCAATTGTGAATTTG
>CANGIC010000235.1 GCA_947453795.1 Flavobacteriales bacterium | reverse complement strand
TAATCTTCAAAAAGACATTCCTGTTCAAGATTCACTAGGGAATTTTGCCCATGCTGAACTGCAAGGAAAAGCACTGGGTTTTGGCTACAACATTGGTATTTCTTACAGAGCCACAAAAGCCCTAACCCTAGGCCTCACGTACCGTTCTCAAGTAAATATGGCGGTTGATGCAGGTCAAGCAACGTTTACGGTACCAACGTCTTTGTCCACTAACTTTCCGAGTGGTACGTTTTCTTCCTCATTGCCACTTCCTGCTGTTGCCACACTTGGAATCGCGTACACTTTCAACAGAAAATGGAAGGCTGTCCTCGATGTGAATTATGTAGGATGGAAGGCCTACGACACATTGGCGTTTGACTATGCAAACAATACGGCATCTCTTGTGGATACCAAGTCGGCACGCATGTACAAGGATATCGTAGCGTTCCGCGGTGGGGTCGAACATAAAATTATGGAAAACCTCGATGTGCGCCTCGGCGGTGGTTATGGTTTCTCCCCCGTGCAAAACGGGTATGTTACACCTGAAACGCCGGATAAGAATCGTGCCTATTTCACGGCTGGATTGAGCTACCGTTTAGGGGAACATTTCTCCATCGATGCATCGGTGTACTATACGCAAATTCAACGAACAGATAAAAACTTAGAAACGAACCTCAACGGAACATTCACCACCAAGGCGATTGCTCCAGGCATCTCATTCAATTACAAATGGTAAATTATAAGTATTTCACAATAGCAGCGCTGTCTGTAGCTCTAGGATTTAGCGCGTGCAAACCGTCCTACGAAAGTCCGGAGTTTTCGAAGGGGGATATGGATCCAACGCGTTTCGTTATGATCGGCGGGATTCACACTTCGGGTTACATGGATGACGCCTTGTACCGCGAAGGCCAAGAGAATTCCTTGCCCGCACTCATTGCGCAACAGCTGTCGCTTGTGGGTGGTGGACCGTTTTATCAACCCCTTGTCGCCGAAGGATCTGTCGGAATTAGTCTCAATGGTTTATCGCGAATGATGCTGAGCTACAAAACAGATTGCAAAGGGGAGACCTCGCTTTCACCTGTGCGGGTGGCGGCAAGTGGAGATGCTGGTATTTTAACAGACAACACCTATAATCCTTCAGCTTTGTTTGGAAACTATGGCGTTCCAGGATTGCTGATGGCCTATGTGTCAAGTCCAGGGTTGTCTGCAACCAACAATTTTTACAAACGAATGGCATCGTCTTCAACGGGAAGTGTGTTGGATGATGCACTCGCGACAAATCCTACATTTTTCTCGCTTTTCTTGGGTGTGGATGAGGTGCTGAAGTATGCAAAATCAGGCGCTAAAGATTCTATCCTTTTGACAGCGCAAGAATTTGAAGCGTTGTATGCGCCAATCGTAAATGAAATGGTGGCAAATGGGGCCAAAGGAGTCCTTGCAACAATTCCAGATGTATCGAAAATGCCTTACTTCACAACGATTCCGTACAATGGATTGACGCTTGACGCACCCAATGCAACAACATTGAATAGCGTATACAATCCACTTGGATTTTCATTCCAAGTAGGGTCGAATCCATTTATGATGATTGATCCCAGCGCCAATAGCTTTGCCGTAAGACAAATGTTGCCGGGTGAATGCTTGTTGCTCAGCGTTCCTTTGGATTCGGTGAAATGCAACCAGATGGGGGTGTTGTTCCCATTGCGCAATGAGTTTGTTTTGACCAATGCAGAACTTGAGTTCATGCGTACACGTATCCAAGAGTACAACACCGTGATTCGATCATTGGCTGCACAACACAACCTTGCAGTGGTGGATGTAGATGCATTTGTGTCCAATTTGTCCGATGGCTTTGTATACAACGGTGTATCGATGTCCGCGAAATTTGTCTCTGGTGGGGCCTATTCGTTAGATGGGGTTCAATTCAACCCTCGCGGAAATGCACTCCTAGCCAACAAGTTTATCCAAGCAATCAACAAACAATACCATGCGCGAATTCCTGAGCTCAATGCGGGGAAGTACAACGCAACATTATTCCCATAATCTAAATTAAATACCTATGAAAATTGTTACTTTTTTACTGGGCTGCCTCACGGCGACAACGCTTTTGGCACAGCCCTGCGCAACAGGTCGCTATGCGACGGATGTGTATCCAAACGTGACCACAACAAGCGACATCACCTTTGGACAAAACAACTCATGGAGTGGTGCAGCGACCACCCTTAAACTGGATTTTTATTCACCAACAGGTGACACAGCTCAAGCCCGTCCCTTGATCATTTGGGTGCATGGAGGCAGCTTTATCGGAGGATCAAAAACCGACAACGATGTAGCGACATTATCTCAGCGCTTTGCGAAAAAAGGGTATGCCTGTGCGAGTATCGATTACCGTGTTGGTTTCTTCCCCTTTGACTCTGCGAATGCCGTAAAGGCGGTTGTTCGTGCCGTTCAAGATTTAAAAGGTGCCATTCGTTACTTCTACAAAGATGCAGCAACGGCAAACACCTATAAAATCGATACGAACCACATCTTTATTGGCGGAAGTTCTGCAGGCGCAATTACCGCTTTGCACGTGGCGTATTTAAATGATCCATGTGAAATCAGCGATTACCTCAACGGCGCTGCAATTCAAGGATTGGGTGGGTTGGAAGGAACATCTGGAAACCCTGGCTATTCAACAAAGGTACACGCAGTCATCAATGGCTGTGGTGCTTTGGCACGTTACAGCTGGCTTGAAGCTGGGGATATTCCATTGTGTTCGGTGCATGGCACCAATGATGGAACGGTATTGTACAACCGCGGTGTGGTGAATCCTGGAGTGCCCTTGATGTACTTGGACGGTAGTCGTATGTTGCACGAGCGCGCATGTGCTGTGGGACTTGAGCACCAGTTTTACACCTTCCCGAATGCGCCACACGTTCCTTATGCAGCTACTACAGCGGCAGGAATTGCCTATATGGATACAACAGTAAACTTTGTCCGTGACTTCTTGGTAAAACAGTTGGGTTGCACAGACGCACCACTTCAACCAGAAAATGCACGTCAACAAACCGCGAACTTGTATGCGATCAATTACTGTGATGGTTCACCGGTAAATGAGGTCTGTACGACCTCAGGAGTTGAAGCTTTGGCAGTGGAACAATTGAGCATCTATCCAAACCCTTCAAGTGAGTCAATGACCATCAAGTGGGAAGGAAATGAGTCAATGAAAATTGAGTTGTTCGATTTCTCGGGACGTCGTTTGAATCAAATGAATGTCAACGGAACGCAATGTCAATTGTCGCGAAATGGATTGACTAACGGAACGTATTTGTTGATTTTCACCACAGCAAGGGGTGAGCAATTCAGCCGAACGATTATGTTCAACTAACGAACAACAATGAAATAAAAAAACCCTCGCCAATCTGGTGAGGGTTTTTTATTGGAAGGAATTCTTCATCTTACATTCTTGGCGTCGAGTCTGCTAGCGAACCTCAGCCAACAAAATGTGAATGCCCTGAATTCTTCATTTTTAATTCTCAATTACAAAACTCAGCATACGCCTCAGTCAAGTTTTCGGCGATCATTTGTGCTGAACCTCCTTCGATGTGGTGACGCTCAAGGAAGTGAACCAACTTTCCGTCTTTGAACAAAGCAATAGATGGAGAGGATGG
>CANGIC010000234.1 GCA_947453795.1 Flavobacteriales bacterium | reverse complement strand
CCTTACAACACCAAAGATTTGATTCGTGCTGTTGTGGATGACTCTGAATTCACCGAATACAAGCCCGATTACGGAAAATCAATTGTTTGCGCCTATGCGCGTGTCGATGGTTGGAGCGTTGGAATCGTGGCAAATCAACGTGAAATCGTAAAGAGCGGAAAAGGCGAAATGCAATTTGGAGGCGTTATTTATTCTGATTCTGCCGATAAAGCCGCGCGTTTTATCATGAATTGCAACCAGAAAAACATTCCGCTGGTTTTTATTCAGGATGTGACAGGATTTATGGTGGGGTCCAAAAGTGAGCATGGTGGAATCATCAAGGATGGCGCTAAAATGGTGAATGCCATGGCAAATAGCGTGGTTCCAAAGTTCACGATTGTTGTTGGAAATTCATACGGCGCAGGAAACTACGCGATGTGCGGAAAAGCATATGATCCACGATTGATTGTGGCTTGGCCAACGGCTGAAATCGCTGTTATGGGCGGTGCCGCAGCTGCGAAAGTCTTGCTTCAAATTGAAGTGGCTTCATTAAAAGCAAAAGGAGAAGAACTTACCCCAGAAAGAGAAAAAGAACTTTACGACCAGATTAAAAACCGTTACGACGAACAAACATCACCCTACTACGCGGCAAGTCGCTTATGGGTAGATGCCATAATTGATCCGGCTGACACGCGTAAAATCATCTCGATGGGGATTGAAATGGCAAGTCATAAAATCGCAGAGAAGCCATATAACGTTGGCGTCATTCAAACTTAAGCACATGCATTTCGACTGGCAAGTAAAACACTACAACGACTTATCGCTCAATGAATTTCACGATTTAATCGCTTTGCGAATCGCGGTATTTGTCATTGAGCAAAACTGTCCGTACCAAGAACTAGATGGAAAAGACAAGAAAAGCTACCATCTCATCGGCCGAAACGGAAATGGTGCGATTGTATCCACAGCGCGCATTATACCTCCAGGTATCGCTTATCCACAAGTAGCCATCGGAAGAGTCGTTACAGCCGACAGTGCTCGAGGTCTTGGACTGGGACATGAATTGATGCGGCAATGCATGGTCTTTATCACCGATGAATTCGGTCAGGTGCCCGTCATTCTATCCGCGCAAAAACACCTTGAAAACTATTATGCCTCGCACGGCTTTGTGAGCACAGGCAAAGAATATCTCGAAGACAATATTCCACACGTGGAGATGATTTACACACCAAAAGAAGTACACTAAATGAAACAGTTTATTTTTACAATCAGTGCTTTATCACTTGTTATATCAAGCTGCAACACCTTGAAAAACAATTCAAAAGA
This sequence comes from Flavobacteriales bacterium, assembly GCA_947453795.1. GTDB lineage: Bacteria > Bacteroidota > Bacteroidia > Flavobacteriales_D > Crocinitomicaceae > M0103. Next base: position 2,356 of record CANGIC010000234.1, on the reverse strand, counting down.
AGATAAAGGTTCAAGCAAAAGTTTTAATACAATTGACCAGTCGTTTTTGGACAAAGGGGTTCGTCCGCAAGATGACTTCTTTATGTTTTCCAATGGAACATGGGTAAAGAAAAACCCTGTACCCCCTTCCGAATCGCGTTGGGGCTCGTTCAATGAGTTGGAGCAGAACAATAAAATTAAATTGACTGCCATTTTAAAGGAATGCATGGCCAATCCTGGAAAACCAGGTTCAGATGCGCACATTCTCGGACAGTATTACGCCTCTTACATTGACATGGATACGCGTAACCAATTGGGACTTGCGCCAATTAAAGCCGACATAGCGAACATTCGAGCCATTGAATCAAAAGATCAATTGATGAAGGCGATCGCTGAGCAACATCGATACGGTATTAATTCATTCTTCAGCTTTGGCGTTGGTCAGGACCTGAAAAATGTAGACAAGAACATTACCTACATCGGACAAGGTGGCATTAGCTTGCCAAATAAGGACTACTATACCGCGGAAAACAAAAAGGAAATTCGTGAGAAATTCATGGAATACATGCAATCGATTTTCGTTTTAGCGGGCTATCAAGCAGATGAAGCAACTAAAATGTCTTACATGGTGATGAAGTTCGAGACGATGATGGCCGAATCGATGATGTCTCCCGCAGACCTTCGCATTCCTGAAAAGACCTATAACAAATTCTCCATGGACGACTGCAGTAAATTGCTTCCAGGTTTAGAGTTTAAAGTTTATCTGTCTGAACTGAAAAGTCAAAGCTTCGATTCTATCGTCGTTTCGCAACCTGAACACATGAAAAATCTCGGGAAGATTATCGAGAATACGGATATCAGCGTACTTAGAAATTATATGCTTTGGAAAACTTTGAACCACTACGCTGGATGTCTTGACCAACGGTTTGTAGATGCTCGTTTTTCTTTCTATGGTAAAGTGTTGAGTGGGAAATCAGAAATGAAACCAATCACAGAAAGAGCCATCGACGAGATCACAAACAAAGAGTTTGGTGAAATCTTAGGCAAAGAATTCGTGAAGCGCCATTTTTCTGAAGCTGCACAAAAACGTGTGTCAGTCATGGTAGATAACCTAATGATCGTTTTTCAAGAGCGAATCAAGAACTTGGATTGGATGACACCAGAAACGAAAAGTGAAGCAATGAACAAGTTGAATTCGATTGGTCGCAAGCTTGGTTTTCCTTCAAAATGGGAGATTTATTCCGATTTAATTTTTGACAAAGCAAAATATGTCGAAAATGTAAAGGCAGAGAACTTGTACGCTCACCTCAAAAACATGAAGGAGCTTTACCTACCTGTAGATAAGGAGAAATGGGGAATGCCGGCACACATGGTGAATGCCTATTACCATCCCTTGTTGAATGAGATTGCTTTCCCTGCTGGAATTATGCAAGCTCCCTTCTTTGATGAAAACGCAGAGGACGCTGTGAACTATGGCCGCATCGGAATGGTTATCGGTCATGAATTTACACACGGTTTCGATGATATGGGGTCTAAGTTTGCCGCAGATGGATCCTTTAAAAACTGGTGGTCCGAAGCGGATCTAGTTGCCTTTCAGGAAAAAACGGAAATTCTCGGTGAAACTTTCGCTGCATTTTGTCCGATTGATGGACACTGTGTGAATCCCGATTTGACCATGGGAGAAAATATTGCAGATCTTGGTGGACTTACGATGGCGTACTATGCGTATGCACGAACAGAGGAATTTCTTTCAGGTGTTTCGCGCGATGGCTTTACTCCTGAGCAACGCTTCTTCATTGCCTATGCACAGTTGTGGAAAATCAATTACACGGAAGCAGAGTTGAAGAACCGCATTGCCAACGATCCGCATTCACCTGGCATGTACCGTGTAAATGGTCCATTGATGAATTGTCCTGAATTCTTCAAGGCGTTTAACGTGAATGAAGGGGATAAAATGAGAAATCCCGAAGGGAAAGTTGCTCGAATCTGGTAACCCACAACACCCTATAAAAAAAATCAAGCCCTCGGATTTCGAGGGCTTTTTTGTTAGTTCAGATGTACAATCATCTTTTGTTTTTTCATTCGCTTCACTTCGATAGACTTGCTGTATTGAAGGAGCATTTTAAGGGTTTTGTCAGACGGTCCCACTTTCGTGTCTTCGGGAGAAATGACAAGTTCAGGGTATTTTTTTAACATAGGCAAATTACATTTGATAGCACTAACGCGATGTACGCCCATTTATTTTATGCGATAGAAAATTGCTTAGTACGCGCCAAACCATCGGCGGAGAAACCATTCCAAGGTCAAGCACATCAAGAGTAAAAAGAAAATCCACTTGAGGTCAGCCAGATCTTTGAAAGTCGCTTCGCGGTAGGAT
>CANGIC010000233.1 GCA_947453795.1 Flavobacteriales bacterium | reverse complement strand
GATTACGCAAAGGGATTAAAAAACAAATCGCCCTGGGTATCAAATTCTTTTAGACATCAATATTTCATGACAATGAACATTAGGATTTGACCATTCTTACCAACTCGTCACTCGTAATTAATAACTCGTCACTAAATAAGTCTAAAGTCTTTCAAACTTGGAAGCTCAAAGAGCGAAGAAATGTTCCTTGTCTTGATATCTTAAAATCTTAGCATCTTAAACTCTCTTTCTCTTAAAAACCGGCACCGTCGAACATGGCTCACCATACATGATGCTTTGTACCAAGGGCTGAAGGAATTTTACCATTTCAACCATCGCATATTCAGGAGAGCCAATATCTGAGCATCCCTTGATGATGACTTTTCCATTTTTAAACTGTTCCTGGTCTTGAGCATGTATCGCTTTGTGAATCAAGGTGCGGTACAATTCATCTTTTTGTCCGATGTGGATGTCACTCGCAATGCCTTCAAGCGCACTGGCTACAAGCATAAAGGCCCAAGTGGGAACGATGGCATCCGCAGAACAATGCACGAAAACGGCTTTGTCGGTGTAAAGTGACCAGTCATTTTGCTTGATCCATTCCCTGAAATCCTTCTCTCGGATCACCAAGCCCTGCCACAATTGCGCAGCAAGATCAAGCTCTACGATGTCCACTTTAGGTTTAAAATCGGCCAAATCGAGCTGAATCAATCCGCTCTCTGCTACTTTATTGATGATTTCTCCCATGATGTAAAATTAAGCAATCGTTTCTTGTTGGACGCGGTTGCGTTGATTCTGTGTAATTTTGTCAAAAAAATTGTGATGCGCTACATTCTCTTTGTTGCTCTTATTGGACTCTTTATCAGCTCATGTTCGGACAAATCATCAACCCTTATAGGCAGATGGGAATTGGATGAAATTGATTACACGGAACATTACAAAAGCATTCCAGAGGAAGCGAGGGAGATGATTCGTGAAGCCATGAATAAAGCATTCAAAAAACTGAAAGGAAAAACATTCTTTACCTTTTCGGAAAAGAATAAATTGACCTTGGAGGCCCCGAATTTTTTAAATCAAGTTAAAAAAACAGAAGGAACATGGACCATGAATGCGTCACAGGATTCATTGCGCCTCAACTTTTCGGATGAACTTGAAAATTACCACATCGATCGTGTCAATGACGACAGTCTGATTTTGTCCACAACGGAAGTTCCAGCCCGCACCTTGATTTTATTGAGGAAGAAATGGAAAGATTAAAATAAACGACATCTTGTCATACTTTTCGTGGGGGCATAGCTTTTGACAAAGGCCCGGCATGAATGAAAAAAAACATCCCTTTGGTTCATCATTCGAAGCGTTCTTGTACCCAACAGTGCTGCTGATTAGCATGTGGTTGGTGTTTTGGGCGGAACACCTTTTTCGGTATGATTTCCATCGTCTAGGGGTCTTGCCCCGCAGCTTAGAAGGACTCAAAGGAATCCTTTTCATGCCCTTGGTTCACTCGGCGTATGACCTCGCGCACATCGTCAATAATTCCATGCCGATTTTCTTTTTATTGGCGGCACTCATTTATTTCTACCGGGATATTGCCTTGCGTGTTTTTCTTTTTGGATGGTTGTTTACGGGGGCCTTCCTTTGGCTATATGCCCAAAACAAAGGAGCGTATCACATCGGAATGAGCGGAATTATATACATGCTGGCGGCCTTTCTTTTCACTTCAGGGGTGATTCGAAAATTTAAACCCCTACAAGCCATTTCACTGTTTATCATTTTTGCCTATGGTAGCATGGTGTGGGGGATCTTTCCCTTAAAAGAGCATGTTTCTTGGGAAGGACATTTTGTAGGTGCAGCGAGTGGAATATTACTGGCCTTTGCCTACCAAAAGCATGGGCCACAGCGGCCAAAGTATCAATATGAAGTGGAGAAAGAAATGGGAATCGAACCTCCCGACTTTGAAGCGGAATTAAACGAGCGCATTCGTCTCGCAGCACAAGCCGAGGAAGAACGAAAGCGGCAAGAAACGGCATTTACCATCGTGTACGATTATGTTCCGAAGGGATCAGACACTACTCCGGACGAAACTCCTCCGAAATAGTGCATGTTCCACGCGATAAATGCTGCCATTCATCCAAATGAACATCCAAGGTGAGTAAGGTACATGTGCTCAGATGAAGATAGGTATCGGTCAGGAAAGAAGCCAAATCGGAAAGCCCATCATTGTGTCCAATTAAAAGTACCGTGAGATCACCCTGTTGTTTCCAAAGCTGGTTTAACAATGTTTCGCGATCGGCGAGATACAAGTTATGATCAAACAAGTAAGAGGCGAGGTCATTCTGTTGGCGTAGAAAGTCAAAGGTCTGCACCGTACGTTTGGCATCCGAACAAAAAACAACCGTTTTGGTTAAATCTATATGGGTAAGATGAGTCGCCATGGATTTCGCTTGACTAAGTCCTTTAGGTGCCAAAGGTCGGTCGAAATCAAGGCCAGTAGCGGAATTTTTTTCCGTTTTGGCATGACGGAGCAGCAAAAGTTTCAACATGAGGAAAGATTATTTTGTTTGTTTAGTGGAACAATCTTTAAATATAAGAAAGAGATTTTGATTTAATTGCGCGCGTTTATCTACCTTTAACTGACTAAAAACCTGCTCGAATGAGAAAATTTTTGCACATCTGTACACTTTTGTTTGCCTTTGCTGGGGTCTCAAATGCACAAATCACCATCACATCAGCGGACATTGCCAACGGAGGAGATACTGTTCGCATGAGCACCCGCACCGATTTCCCCTTTGATTATACGACAGCTGGTCCGGGAATGACCTGGGATTTCTCAGGATTAACACCAACTGCACAGATTGTAAAAGAGTTTGGGGCGATTTCAACCGCAGGATTGCTTTGTCAGGTGCAGATGGGGGCTTTTGCTCCTGCGGCATATCAAGCGACCTACTTTGTACAATCCAATAATCTTCCTTTAGATCAGGCTTCAGCGTTTCTGCCGATCACCATTGACGCTGTAAATGAGTTTGACAAAAAGACAGCCACGGCACTCACCAGTGTTGGATTGGGCTTGAGCATTCAAGGGAACGAAATTCCTTTCCGTTCGGATACCATTGAAACGATTTTCAACTTTCCAGTGGCTTTTGGTGATGCCAACTATTCTACCGGCTATACCAATATCGACTTGACGCAATTTACAGATGTACAATGGAAACAGTACCGCACAAGAAATACAGTAGTAGATGGCCACGGAACAATCATTACTCCTTTTGGAACCTTTAGTGCCCTGCGCGTAAAACATGACGTCACTGAATTGGATTCCATTTATTTGAATGTTGGATTCCCAATCTGGTTGCCAATCCCACAAACATTTGTGGAATATGAATGGTGGACGAATGGACAAAAGGCACCTGTATTAAAGGTAGTAACGAACTCATTCTTCGGCAATGAAGTCATTCGCTCCGTGGAATACCGCGATGTGAACCGCTATTTAGATGCGGGTGTTTCTGAGGCAACAGTTGAAATGAATGTCTTTCCAAATCCTGCATCTGATGAATTGACAGTTCAAACTTCGGCAAACATTGAAACCTTGCGTATTTTTGATCAAAATGGTCGCTTAGTGATGGAAGAATCTCAGCTTCAAAGTCAAACTGCCTTGATGAATATCGCTGCCTTGCAGTCGGGTACGTATGTGCTTGTTACGACATCAACCAAAGGCATCGCACACACTACTTTCGTGAAAAAATAGGGATTCGCCCTGTT
>CANGIC010000232.1 GCA_947453795.1 Flavobacteriales bacterium | reverse complement strand
GCACTAGCGTTCCCATCACTATAGATTCGGTCATGAACCAGGGCCATCGACATAACTCGTGCTTTCACATCTTCGAGGTCCTGTTGCGTTTCCTTATTTGGTGAAATATTGCGTTTCATGTTGAGTAGCCCGATGATGACCGCCATATTGTTTTTAACCCGGTGATTGACCTCTGCCAAGAGAATTTTCTGTTCTTGCAGCGACTGTAAAATCGATGACTGTTGCTGGTAATATGTGTAAACGACCGTAAAGGTGAAGACCAATGAAATCACTATCAACATAATATAATTGAGATGGCGTGAAAGATCAGGATTTAAGGTCCGATCAAGAAACCACGAGAACCAACCAAATTGAAACGAGAGCAGGACAAATACAACACAGAGCAAGGTGAAAATCAAATTGAAATAAAAATAAAAGGTTGATTTTCGGTATTGGTACAACAGCGAAATTCCGATGATTAACAAGATGAAATGAACGTGTGTGAGTGACATTTCACCCAGCCGAATCGAAAAAATAACCAGTAATATATTGCTGACACAAAACACATAGGTGATGGCAGTCATGACATATCCGCGAACATTCAAGATTCCAGCCACCGCAAACAAGGGCAATGAAATGAGAATGTTGAGGTTCGACATTTGTCGCTGAAAAATAAAATGAAGCACTGAAACGATACCTATACTTAGTATTGCATTGGTAACAAGGACATTGACCGCAATTTTAAGTCGACGGTCGAACACTGTATCTTCTGGCTTTACACCAGTATTTATCCATTTTTTTATAAAATTAGCCATACGCTTCAAATCAATCCGTTCCAAAGGTAAGCTACTTCGCTTAAAAAGCGGACATTTGTTGAAACATGAATTGAGATGATGCGTATTTTCATTTTCACCTTGCTATTGCTTTGTTCACAGGATATCGTTGCTCAACAAGAATTGAAATCATTGGCATTTGGTTCATGCTCCAATCAGAACAAAGACTTGAGTATTTTCGATACTCTTCTTAAGCACTCCCCAGACTTATTCATCTATTTAGGAGATAATATTTATGCCGACACAGAAAAAATGCGGGTCTTAAAACAGAAGTACAAGGTCTTGGGTAAGAATCCGCATTACAGAAAATTAAAAAAAGCCCTGCCAATACTTGCGACTTGGGACGATCATGATTTTGGGTTAAATGATTCTGGGCGTCATAATCCGAACAAGGAGGCGTCTAAAAAAATATTTCTTCATTTTTTTCAGGAACCAAAGGAGTCCTCTAGATTTGATCACCAGGGAATATACACCTCCTACACCTATCCTTCAGACGGAAAAATCGTCCAAATAATTTTGCTCGACTTGCGCACATTTCGTGATAATTTGAAACCTTACGATGGCTTTTTAAAGGGTGATTCCCTGCACAACTATACCTTAGATTATTCCCCTCAAACAAGCACAGATTCCACTTTGCTCGGAGCTACTCAATGGCAATGGCTCGAATCTCAATTATTGGAACCCGCAGATTTGCGCATTATCGGCAGCAGCACACAGTTTGCTACGGAATACAATGGCTACGAAACATGGGCAAACTATCCATCGGAACAAGTGCGTTTCCTTGATTTAATTCAAAAAACCAAGGCGAATGGCGTCGTTTTCATTTCTGGAGATCTTCATTATGCGGAACTCTCCTACATGAAACCAGCAGGAATGTATGGAATCTATGATTTAACATCAAGTGGACTTACAGAAAAATGGGGCTTCTCTGTACCCAATGAAAACCGCATTGGCGCACCTGTGATGGACAATCAGTTTGGAATGATTCAATTTCATTTAAACGCATCTGAACCGTACATCGTTTTAGAAATTATTGATCGAAACAATCAAACACGCATTCAGCAAGAAGTGCGCTTATCTTCGCTACACTTCTAATTTCTCTTCATGTATTTGTTGCATGCAGCGTGCTCAAACAATGCTTCTTGCAGCCATTTTCGCTTTGACGCGCTGATCGTAGGATTGATGTTTTTCAACTCCTCAGGGTCTTTTCGCAAATTGTAAACCTCCTCCCTATTCGGCACCACATTTACGCGATGTACATAATGGTAATCGCCGCGGATAACCGAAAGTCCGACCCAAAATTTTGCCACTTCATTGTTGTTCATCGTAATGATTGAACGGTATTCAGGAACCTTTGAAAACAGGTCATATCCTTCATAGACCTGCATGTATTTCTTCACCGATTTATCTTTTGTTAATCCGAGAATATCAATAATTGTTGGGGCGATGTCAATCGTGCACACATTGCGCACCGTATTCTTTTTGAGCTGTTGCATGTTTTTTTCTTTGGCAATCCGCTCAGGGATATACATCATTAGAGGGACTGAAATCGCCTCGGAATAGTAACTATCCACATGACCAATGTTATTGTGGTCTTTTAACGATTCGCCATGGTCACTCACAAAAATGACGACTGTATTTTCAAGTAAGCCATTGGATTTCATCGTCCTAAACAACTTCCCTAACAAGAAATCTTGGTACAAAATGCTGTTGTCGTATTCATCAACGAATCGTCCTTTCCACCGTTTGAATTTTTTAGGCACATTGTACGGGTAATGTGTGGCATTGAATTGCACAACGCCAAAAAATGAGCGCGAATCAAGGGGTTTGATCGTTTTGCACAACTCATTTACCGTATGTACATCATTGATTCCAAGGTCATTAAAAAATGGTTTACCACTCTTCTCCTTGTACCAGTACTTCTCCGGTTTTTGGCGTGAATAAAAGCGGTCGAAATGGTACCACTTCATGCTGTGGGATGATAGGAAAAATGTGCGGTAATTCAGCATTTTCGCGAAGTCCCAAAGGAAGGGTTGACTGTAAAAATCTTCGACGGGCTGATACGGTGCCATGCCTGTTAAAATAGCGGGTACGGCTAGCATTGTTGTTGAAGATGCGGCATAAGGATGTTTGAACACATGAAATTCATTGCGATGTTCTGTCCTGAATTTCTCCAATTCCGGTGTTGTTTGACGGCTATACCCATAAGCGGGTAAATCCTGTTTTCTTAAGCTCTCAAATACAACCACCAAGACATTGTAATCTCGTTTTTCGTGAGAAGGAGGCAAATGCACGGGTGTTCTGAACCCTAACCCTTGACCATTGAATACCCGTTGAGGTCTGTAGTCAATGGCATGTCGAAGAATAGCTGCAGAGAAATTGGAATCTACCGTGAGGCACTGGTCGTAACGTTTGATCATAACAACCAGCGAGGAGAACAGCACGAAGAAAGACAGGCCAATCCAACGCAGACGATTGCGTCGCGCCGAAACCAAGGCGGAAGAAAAATGAATTCCCGATGCTACCCCAATAAAGGCAAGGAAAAAGATAACTGCATCCTGAAGTTTAATGGTATCCCGTAACAAGACCATCGCGCTAACGGGTTCATTTTTAAAATACTCGTAGGTATAGAAATTCGGGAAAAAGCCGTTGAAATAAAAGAAGATGAATGATCCTGCAATGGAAGCCACGAAATACGCCGCGATGAACGATAATAGTGAAAAGTAAATCACTTTTCTATGCTTGATCCGCTTTAAGACAATGAGAACGATAAAATAAAACAGCAAGGAATTGATGGCTGAAAGCAAATAAAACCCGCGTTGCAAAGGCGAATACAACACGATCAGTTCCGACCGAACAAACAGGTCCCAAGCGAGATAAACGATTGGAAATAAGAGAACTTTTAGAAGTGATTTCATCTAGAGTCACTCCCCTTT
>CANGIC010000231.1 GCA_947453795.1 Flavobacteriales bacterium | reverse complement strand
CCTGTATCCACTCCAATGACCGAGTTACAAATCAAGTGATCCGCGATGCGTGCCAACTCCATAACGATCACACGCATGTATTGAACACGTTTTGGAATATCTGCGCCAATCAATTTTTCCACGGTCATGTGCCACCCCATGTTATTGATTGGGGATGAACAATAGTTCAAGCGGTCAGTAATAGGTGTAATCTGATTGTATGGGCGACGTTCAGCCAATTTTTCAAATGCACGGTGGATATATCCCACTGTTTGCTCCGATGACAAAATTTTCTCCCCATCCACTTGTAGGATGTTTTGGAAAATTCCGTGGGTAGCAGGGTGCGTTGGTCCAAGGTTTAATGTCGCAATATCGCCATCGATTGTTTCATTGGACAATCCAACATGTGGCATATCGTAGGCACTATCTTCTTTAAAAGTACTCATGATGTTACTTATTTATCGTCCAAAATATCGATCGTCCTTATCTTCTCTAGTAGCATCTTCGAGGTGGTATTCTTTCCGCATAGGGAAATAATCCATCGTGTCTTCGTTCAAGATGCGCACTAAATTGGGATGTCCATCAAAATGAATCCCGAAAAAATCGTAAGTCTCACGTTCCATCCAATTGGCGCCATCATAAATATCAGTCAATGTTGCGATGCTTGGATTTTCCGCTGTCAAAAAGGCTTTCAAACGAATTCTAAAGTTATTCGTCCAGCTGTGAAGGTGATACACCATCGCAAACTCGCGGCCTTTGTCATTCGGGTAATGCACCCCACCTAGCAATGTTAAAAATCCGATTTGCAATTCAGCGTCGGATTTAATCCATTCAATTACGTCGTGCATTTGATCTGCTGCAATTTCCATTGTCAACATATCATACGGCATTTCAACAGAAACAACAGCAGTTCCAAATTGCTCTTGGATACGCGCTGCTACACCTTCATTCGTCAATTTACTCTCCATCTGATTCAATGTTGTAGCTGGTTAACAAATGTTTGTATTCGTCTGAATAGCGACGGCGGATTGGTTCGTGTTTCACCAATTCATGAATTTTCATGATGCCATCGATAATTTGTTCAGGTCGTGGTGGACATCCTGGAACGTAAACATCCACAGGAATCACACGGTCAATACCTTGCAATACACTATATGTATCGAAGATCCCACCTGATGACGCACAAGCCCCAACAGAAAGCACCCATTTCGGCTCAGCCATTTGTTCGTAGGCTTGCTTCAAGATTGGACCTAATTTTTTTGAAATCGTTCCTGCTACAATGAGCAAGTCAGCTTGGCGTGGTGAAAACGACATACGTTCCATTCCAAATCGCGCCAAGTCGTAGTTACTTCCCATAGTGGCCATGAATTCAATTCCACAGCATGAGGTAGCAAAAGGTAGAGGCCAAACCGAATTGGCACGAGCAACGCCCAATGCCTTTTCCAGGGTTGTCATTTGATACCCCTCCCCGTTAATTACTTGAATATCTTCTATTTTTCCCATTCCAAAGCTCCTTTTTTGAGTACGTAGAAAAAGCCAACCAAAAAGAAGGCTACGAAAAGAATAACAGCCAAAAGCCCTTCTAGTTCGAGCTTTTCAAAATTTACAGCATACGGGTAAAAGAAAATGACCTCAACATCGAAAAGCACGAATAAAATGGCCGTCATGAAATAACGAATTGACACCGGAAAACGAGCATCACCATCTGACTCAACCCCACATTCCCAGTTCGAATCCTTCTTTTTTGAGTGGACATTTGGTCCTAAACGGTGCGTAACGAACAATACGAGACATACAAATCCTGCGGCAACAGCTACCTGTATTAACAAGGGTAGGTAATCCGCGGAGGTTGAAGCTGCTTCCATAATTGAGTAACTTTAAATTCTAATCAACTAATTATTAATGAATTAAGGTCAGTCGAAACCTATTTCAACCGACATAATTTCATTTTTATCCACGAAGGACGGACAAATTTACCTTTTACATTGAAATAGCACGGTAAAAATGACAAATAATTTCAGTAAAAATGACACAAAAGAAATAGCGAAATGTTTCGTTGAACCCGTTCAAAGTGATTTACACCTTGACCCCGTGAAAGTCCATTGTTAGCGCTTTGTATTCGTCGGTATAATTGCCCTGTTCGTTGCGAATCGCAAAAGTATCACCTTCACTATTTTCGCTACGGTTCAATGAAAAGGAAAGTACATTTCGGACAGGCGCCCCACCCTCTTTTCCAAGAATAGCTATGTGTTTATTCAGCCAAACATTTACCCGCTCAGCTTCAGCACATAATTCATCCTTGGCAGTAGCTGGTGCAATCATCCAAAAAACGCCCTCCACACAAAGAAGTTCCGCAACCTTAGAAAAGAGCAGTTGAAAAGGCAAGGCAGATTCATGGCGAGCCAATGCTCTGGAGTGGTCTGGATTTAAAAGCCCTTTCGTAAAATAGGGTGGATTGCTGACAATGAGATCGTATTTTTCAGGAGATTGAAAACTCCGCAGGTCACATTCATAGACCCGAATGCGATTGCTCCAAGGCGAGTTTTCTGCGTTGATCTGCGCTTCAGCAGCCGCAGATGGATCGATGTCAATAGCGTCGATTCGAGCTTCTGGGAATTTTTGTGCCATCATGAGCGCAAGAACTCCTGTTCCCGTGCCAATATCCAAGATCGATTGTGGACGACTCCCCTTCACTATAGCACCAAGCACCATGGCATCAGTTCCGACTTTCATCGCCGAAGATTCTTGGCGAATCTCAAATTGACGAAAGCGAAAAACAGACATGGTTCTTTTTATCCTAAGTACAATTGAATAAGTCCTTCGGGAGCAGTGATGGTCATGTTTTTTTTCTGGCGGTCAACCGCCTGAACCACATTTGCAGCGAGAGGAATAAGCACTTCTTTAGTGCCATTCTTTATTTGGAGAAGTGGATTAACGGCAAGATCAATGACGTCCTCAATAATGCCAACTTCACCGAAAAGGGTATCTACAACGGTAAATCCTACAACCTCATGGTCGTAGAACTGTGTGCCCGAAAGTTTTGGTAATATTTGTGCCGGAAGAAAAAGGCGCTGACGCAGCAAGATTCGCGCATCGTTTTCATTGTCCACCCCTTCAAATTTCACGGCGGCAAACCCTTTGTTTTTCAGCTTGAAGGAGGAAACGAAAAAGGGATTGAGCTGTCCATTGATATCAATGAAAACAGCATCAAGGGAAGAATAATCTTCCGGATTGGTTACGTCTAAAAACAACGAAACTTCACCTTTAAATCCGTGAAGTTTCGCTACATAACCTAATTCAAAGCAATCTGCTTTATCCATTCAATACGGATAATGGCTTATGCCTCTGTTGTTTCTTCTGTGCTTTCTGAAGCATCATCTGCTGCTGGAGCTTCTGGAGCTGCTTCTTCAGTTGCTGGAACCTCTTCAGGAGTTTCTGTAGCAGGCTCTTCAGCTGGTGCAGGCACTTCTTCTGGTGTTTCCTCTGTTGCTGGCTCTTCAGCTGGAGCTTCTTCAGCGACAACCTCTTCAGCTACAACCTCTTCGGCAGCAACTTCAGTTGACTCTTCAGCTTCTGTTGCAGCTTCCTCAGTCGCTACTTCCTCTACTTCAGGCGTGTTTTTCTCTTCAATTGCCTTCGCTCTTGCAGCATTGGCGTCTACTTCAGCTTTCATGCGTGCTGCTTTATCAGCCGCTGCATTTTTCGCTAAGTTGTCTTGTTTACCTGTGATTTTCGAATCTTTATCCGCCAACCATTGGTTAAATTTTTCCTCAACTT
>CANGIC010000230.1 GCA_947453795.1 Flavobacteriales bacterium | reverse complement strand
TCTGCTAAAATTGAGGAGATCGAATACATGATTGCGAGCACTCAATTCAACTCTGGAAGTTACAATGCAGCGTATTCAACGGCAATGGGGATCTCTGGTGAGAACAGAAGTGAAGCGTTGTATCTTGCCGCACAATGTGTAGCGAAATTGGCAAACGGCTGCGGTTCTTCAACCATTGAGCGTAAAGCAAATTACTTGTATGCCGCACGTTTGGCAGATCAAGCAGGTCAAGGTGGTGCAGCTGCAAAATACCGCGCTGCCGGTCCAACGGATGGCGAATGGTTTGATGCTGGAATTAGCAGTATTAACTTAACCTGTTGGAATGTGACCGTTTCAAAATAAGGTGAACATCGTAAGAAATATAGTTAAACATCTAAAGATTCCTGTCAGTTTCGTGCTGGCAGGATTTCTTTTTTCATGCGTGAACGATTTAGAATCCATTCAAAAGGTCACCTACGACCCAAAAGCGCCAAAAGAAGTCACAAAGAATCTACGGGTGTTTTACACGGATTCTGGTTTTGCACGCGTTGAGGTCTATGCCGCCATCGCCGAATCTTATACAACACCTGAGTCCATAACAAAACTGAAGGATGGCGTAAAAGTGAATTTCTTTTCTGCCGACGGGAAGATTGCTTCGACCCTAACTGCACTTTATGGAGAGGTGAATTATACCCAAGGAACGATGTTCGTGCGTGACTCCGTTCAGCTTTTCAACCATGCAAAAAAACAGCGTATGGAAACAGAAATTCTCTTTTGGAATCAACGCGATAGCTCCATTTACACCAACTCCAATGTCGTCGTTCGCGCTCCCGATGGCGTTTTATACGGGAAAGGGATTCGCACGAAACAAGATTTTTCTGAATACGAATTTTTAAAACCTTTTGGAAAGATTGCGCTTGGGAAATAAAACATGAACTACATAGAATCAATTATCTTTGATAAAAATTAATCTGATGCAACTTTACAATAAAATCATGTCCTATTTCTGGCTCGCTGCCGGTTGTGTACTTTTAGTGGTGATCACTTATTTGTCAATGACACAAGGAATTAAAAAATGGGGATTCTACTATTTCTTCGTCGTGAGTGCCTTCGGCATGTATTTCTTTAAAAAATGGATGATGAAACGCATGGAAAAACACATCGCCTATTTGCAAGAACAACAAGCAAAACAGCAAGGTAAATAGTCAAAAGAAACTTTTAATGGTTTCATCCGTTTAAAGTACAGCGATTGGTTTTCAAATAACTAGTCCATCGTGCGTAACTTTTACCCTTATTTGATTGTCATAGGTTTCGACAAATGAAACAGCTCATATTTCTAACACTCTTTATTCTCATCACTGGAAGTGCTTTTGCGCAGCAATTGCTTAGTGGAGTTGTGTTAGATGAACGAAACATTCCCATTCCTCACGCCAAAGTATTCGTAAAAAATAGTGCAGATCTCCGCACTCTTGCAGATGTAAACGGCTATTACGAGCTACGCCTTTTCCCTGGTGAATATTTCTTGGTCTTTAGTGCATCAGGTTACGACGATCGGGAGAGCTATATCACCATCACCGAAATTCCCGTTAAAAGGGACATTCAACTTTTCCCTTCAAAAATTCAAGATTTAGCTGATGTGGACGTTTCAGCTAAAAAGACCAATCCTGGACGGGAGATTATGTTAGAGGTGGTGAAGAAGCGTGACCAAATCAATCCTTGGAACTACCCACACACTGTGGATGGTTACATCAAAGCCACTGAAAAACTAGACCGCAAAGAGAAGGAGGTAAAGGTTGACCAAAAGTCAAAAACAGAGGAACCTGCTGATCCTAATAGTCCAGAAATTGAAGACCCATTTGCTGCGGAACGCAAAAAACAAACAGACCTTGCAAACAACATGAACCTCGTTGAAGTTCAATTTACCCGAAATTTCTTTCCGCCGAACAAAGTGAAAGAGGTGCGAAATGCCTACGAGGAAAGAGGAAATGTGCGCAACCTCTACTATACCACAACAGTAAAATCAAACTTCAACTTCTTCGAGAATTTACTGCACCTCGACGACCTGCACCAATCACCCGTGAGTTCGCCCATTTCTGGACCCGGCATTCTCTCCTATAAATACCGTGTAGAAGAACAATACATCGAAAATGGCCGAAAAATTCATAAGATTAAAATCATCCCGAGAAGCACCGCAACGACCACGCTAGAAGGATACATTTGGGTTGTCGACTCTGTGTGGCTTGTACAAAAACTAGAACTCACCATGAACAAGGGAAACCTTTTGGTATATGACTATTTTACCATTCGTCAAACCTTTGAACATCCCGGTGACACCATGTGCGTGCTCATAAAACAAGAGTTGGATTACGGGGTGAAATACAAAGACGAAACATCCGTTTGCAAGACCATTGCCGATTTCAGCAACTACAATTTCAATGCGTCATTCACGGCGAAATTCTTTAACAACGAACTTGCCGTTACTGCAGAAGAAGCATACGAGAAAGACAGTAGCTTTTGGAGTCAGCAGCGCACAACTCAACTTACTGAAGAGGAACGAAAATTCATCATGGCCAAGGACAGCATTCGGGATTATGAAAACAGGAAAGAATACCTCGATTCAGTGGATGGCCTATTCAACAAGGTGACGGCCTTAAAAACTCTTTGGTTTGGGATTGATCACCGGAACCGTGAATTGAAAACCCAATGGACCATCAGTTCTATTGCGGCAATGTCACGTCCCATGTATATCGCAGGACCCCGCGTAGCTCCAAGCTTTTTCTATTTCCGAAAATGGGACTCACAGCGGACCTTAGACTCCTACACCGAGATGTCTATTGGCTTGCTCAATAAAGATGTCAAAGGGCGAACCTGGTGGCGCTATCGGTACGACCCCTTTCATTTTGGAACCGTTCAATTGCAGTTCTCCCATGACTTTGATGTCATTCGAAGCTATGATGCCATCAGTCAAATTTACAAGCGAAATAACTTTATCGAAGCAACAGAGGTCGAGCTTGAGCACGACTATGAGCTTTTCAATGGGTTTTATCTCAATACAAAAGCAAGTTTTTCGGAACGCCGCAGCTTGAAGGGCTATAAATTCTTGAACATCCTCGACAACGCCATTCCAAACGATGACCCTACCTCCTTTCAATCCTACCAAGCGTTCATTGGAGAAGCGACTATTAGCTACACACCCTACCAAAAATACATGCGTGAGCCCAAACGCAAGGTCTTACTTGGGTCAAAGTTTCCTACGATTTATGCCACCTACCAACGAGGTATTCCAAAAGTTTTTGGCAGCGATGTCAACCATGAATATGGACGTGTCGGTATCATGCAAACCTTTAAAATTGGAACATTAGGCACTTCGTCTTATCACATTACTTCCGGAAAATTCTTGAGCTCAAAAGCATTGAAGGATGCCGACTTTAAATACCAACGCCGCAGTGACCCATTTTGGTTTTCCAATCCATTGTATTCGTTCCAAGGGTTAGATTCCTCATTACCCTCTCGAAAAGTCTTTTTCGAAGCCCATTTCGTTCACCATGACAACGGAGCTATCCTCAATAAAATTCCATTCATGAAGAAGACGGGCATCGGATTGGTTGTGGGT
This sequence comes from Flavobacteriales bacterium, assembly GCA_947453795.1. Lineage (GTDB taxonomy): Bacteria > Bacteroidota > Bacteroidia > Flavobacteriales_D > Crocinitomicaceae > M0103. Next base: position 167 of record CANGIC010000230.1, on the reverse strand, counting down.
GTTGGCGGTTTGTACGTCAAAGAATACGACTGGCAACATTATGAGATGTTCGCCGGCTTGGAGCGCAACTTTAAACTTTCACGTCGCCGACTTCGAATAGGAATTTATGGAGTCGTTTCTGATGGCAATCACATCACACCTAAGTTGTCCTACAAGATCTCCTTTGC
>CANGIC010000229.1 GCA_947453795.1 Flavobacteriales bacterium | reverse complement strand
CATTCGTTGTACTCCTCCGCTAACGATTGCCCGTCCACATTTGTCAGATGAGCGACACATAAAAGTGCCAAAGTCAATCTCAAAACCATTTATACTCTTTCCGTTTTCATTTGTAACTCGTAACTCGTAACTCGTAACTCGTAACTTGTCATTCGTAACTCATCATTCGTAACTCGTCATTGGTAATTCTTCATTCATAACTTTCAAGGAATCGCCTTATAATTAAGCACCCACCGGCCGTCCTGCACATCACTTAAAATTTTCCAAAAGTTGGAGTCCAAGAAATAATCAGCGTCAATATTACGCACATTATACGCTTCGAATAGGTATTTCTCTTGTAAATCTGAAGGACGGTACTTTTCATTGCTCCATCCGCTTTCATTGACCGTGTTGAACGGAAAACGTGAAAAACGCAATTTCCAAAGCGAATCACAAGGCACGCAATAATCGGTTTCCTGGAATGAAAAAGAATCGGTATAAATTCCAATGGTGAGGTTTCGTTCTTCAAAATAATTTCTTCGTTGAGGGTTATAAATGCTGGGCCATTTGCCCGAAGCAATGTAAACAAACTCGCGTTGTGAAAGTATTTTTCGCTGGGATAATGTTCTACCATTGTCTAGAAAGCAGACAAATGTTGTTAAACCAGAATTGGCTTGAATGGCGATGCGCACACCGAATACGGCTCTTACAGGTTCCGAATAATGGGCGGAACTTGCAACAATCCAACAACAGAGAAATAGGATATGGCGCATGACTCAAACGCTCAAATGTACAATTATTTCCGTCCAAATAGCCACCACACGATTCCGAGAGCTAAACTTGAGCATACGAGGAAAGGCCACCATGAATCAGACAGAAAAAAGGAAACGAGCAATGCCGGGATGAGAAAGATCGCCAATAAATGGAACTTGCCTTGGTGCTCACTTTCGTTCATCGAAGCGAATGATTTGGGTGGGGGTTATGCAATAATCCAAGCGTATGTCGTGGCGATCAATATCATCGATCTCGCACATTTCATCAAAAAGGTGAAGCCCGATAAAGATACAATTCGGCCGACATTTGCGTAAAAACCGATCGTAAAATCCCTTGCCATAGCCGATACGGTGACCTGTGGCATCAACGGCAAGCAATGGAATAAACACCATGTCTAAGGCATCGGGTTTTATGATTTTTCCGGTTGTGGGTTCTGGAATGCCAAATTCATTCACTTTCAGTTGGCTATGATTTTCAAATTGAAAGTGCTTCATAGAATGTTTCTCGAAATCAGACTTCGGCAACGCAATGGTGGCGCCAATTGAAAGGCCTTTTTCGAGAATGATATAGGTGTTGATTTCGCGCTGTCGTTCTATCGGAAGAAACAAACTCAAAACCTTACCTTCCAGCTGAAAATGGGTGAATAGTTGCTCACATATATGCGCAGAACGACGCTCCAATTCATCTGGCGTAATTTCAAGCCGTTTTTGCTTGTACAGACTACGAATGGACGCTTTGTGCATTACATTTTTGGGAAAAGGTGTTTTGCGGAGGACATAACTTCTTGCTCATTGATGGCATTGGCTTTGTCCACTGCGCGCTGAAGTGCCACGGTAATGAGATCTTCAAGATCGTCTTTATCCATCGTACTGTGATCTCCATTGATTTTAACAGAACGAACAGCACGGTTTCCAGTTAATTCAACCACAATAAGTCCATTTCCAGCTTCACCCTCAACAAGAATGGCATCGAGACGTGACTTACTTTCTTCAGCCATTCGTTTCATTGCTTCCATCTTGCCAAACATATCAGATCCAAACATATCTCTCAGCACTTTAATGTTGCCAAAATTAATGATATCCGTTGAGTTTATGTTAAAACTAAATAATTCTTATCATGTTATAAATTTATTTAAATTGAAAAGATATACCTTTGCCCTCATGAAAAAGAAACTATTTTTTGTCTTTGCACTTGTGGCGTTGAGCCTGCCGATTGTTGCTCAAGTAGACGAATCTAACGATTCACTTTACACAGAAGAAGAATATGTAGAAGAGGAATCCAATTTAGTGGAAGAGACGTTTATGTCTTCCCGTGTGATCAATGGACACTCGGTGGAAATGTTGCGTAAAGGTGTACTTGAGTTTCGCGTAGAACACCGTTTTGGAGATATCGCTGGTGCCAATGGAGGTGTACAAACGCTATATGGTCTTGATAACTCATCGGATATTCGGATCGCTTTTGAATATGGAATTACCAATAATTTAATGGTGGGAATTGGCCGCAGTAAGGGAACGGGAAATCCATATACATCCCTAATCGATGGTTTTGCGAAATACCGCTTGTTGCAACAAGAAAAGAAGGGTATGCCTTTTTCAATGGTTCTTGTTGGAACAACAAGTATGTCTTATGCAAAAGCGTCTACGGATCAATCATTGGTTCAAAGTTATCCCAATTTTAGTCACCGTTTTGCGTATTGCGCACAATTGAACATCGCCCGAAAGTTTGGCGAACGATTGAGTGTGGCGGTGATGCCAACTGTGGTACATAGAAATTATGTGCTTCAATCAGATGTGAATACATTGTTTGCTTTGGGCGGTGCATTACGTTGTGGTTTGACGTCGAAAACAGCAATCTTATTGGAATACTACCACTGTTTCAATCCATCTGGGACACGTGCACTGAATACAAACAGTTTAGGCATAGCATTTGAATGGATTACTTTTGGGCATAATTTCACCATTAACCTAACCAATTCAAGAGGTTTTGGTGAAACACAATTCATCCCTTATACTTACGAACAATGGCTGAAAGGTCAATTTAGACTTGGGTTCTGCATTGGCCGGAAATATGAAGGGGAATAATAATCTTTAAAAATAAAAATCATGAAATCAAACATTTTTTACGGCGCATTGGCAGGGGTAATTCTCTTGACATCTGCAACATTGATAGCACCGCCAGCACAAGAGTACAAAATCAAAGAAGGATTTAAAATTGAATTCAAAAGCAAGGACCCATCTGGTGTTTTTAAAGAAGCCAAAGGCACGGTAAAATTCGATGCTGATGATTTAGAAAATTCTAAGTTTTCACTGACATTTCCAGTAGCATCCATCAGCACAGGAAATGGAATGATGAACAAAAAAGCACAAATCGAAGAGTGGTTCAATTCAGAGAAGTATCCAGATATCAAATATGTATCTTCTAAAATTGACAAGTCTGAAGATGGATATATTGTATACGGTACTTTGACGATTAAGGGAACATCTAAAGAGAAAAAGGTGCCGTTGAAAGTAGCAAAAACGGATGGTGGCTTGACTTTCTCTGGTTCATTTGTGGTGAACCGAATGGATTTCAAAGTGGGACATGCAAGTGATGCTGTACCAAACAATATGAACATCAGTTTCTCATTACCCGTTACTAAAAAACAATAACCATGTTTAAGCGCGTACTTTTTTTAGGGATTGCTGCCGGAGTTCTTTCTGGTTTGGCAAGTCATATTTTTATGATGGTGTACAAGGAGGTCATGTTTGTTGACTTCTCTCCAGTGTTAAAAGCATATCAACTCTATGCGGCCTGTGTTTTTGGCTGTGTATTGGCTTCTATGGGGTATTTTGCAGCTATGAAGGTGGTGCCTCGTTTTGGTGAAATCATCTTCAATTTGTTGTTTGTGATTCTTTCATTCGCAAGTATCATATCTCCAATCATGTTTACCTTCCCGCCTGAATTGGATGTGAAAGGGATCGATGAAATCACGATGTACTTTATTCCATTTACAGTGACCTTACACTTCTT
>CANGIC010000228.1 GCA_947453795.1 Flavobacteriales bacterium | reverse complement strand
AAGCTTGAGGCCCAACGTTGAATAGCGGCTGTACTGTCTTCAGAATGGCGCGAAACAAAATGAATGATTCCTTCAAAGATGATCGCATTGCTGCGTTTTGTGCGCTCCATGTCTTCATTTCCATAGAGAAGAACATTCATTACATCTTCAGAAATCTCGGCTAGTGGCGTAGTTAAATCATAACCTTCCTGTACCAAGTAATCACCAATCTTGTCAAATATCCACGTTCGTTTAAACTCACCCAAGGGTGCAAAACCACCTTTCTTCACAGAAAGTGATGCATCAGGAATAATCTTATCAATATCTGCTTCAGACACCTCCCCTAGTCCACTGCAGCTTTGACAGGCACCATACGGTGAATTGAAGGAGAATAAACTCGGTTCAGGTTCGGGGTAAGAAATTCCGGTCGTGGGGCACATGAGCGAACGACTGAAGTGACGAACGGCATTTGTTTCATGGTCCATCACCATCATGGCTTTGGAACCATGGCGCATTGCCGTCAATACCGAATCATAAATTCTTTTTCGGTCATTCTCATTGATGAGTAGACGATCAATAACGATTTCTATATCGTGTACTTTATAACGGTCTAGGCGCATGCCTCGTTCGATGTCCTTCACTTCGCCATCAATGCGCACTTTGGTGAAGCCCATTTTTGCAATTTGCTCGAACAGTTCACGGTAATGGCCTTTTCTTCCTTTGATCCGCGGAGCTAAAAGAATGACTTTTTTACCTTCGTAGTGCTCTAGAATCAGATCTACAATCTGATCGTCCGAGTATTTCACCATGCGTTCTCCAGACTCATATGAATAAGCCGTTCCAACACGTGCAAAAAGCAAACGCATGAAGTCATAGACCTCAGTGATGGTGCCTACGGTAGATCTTGGGGAGCGTGAAACGGTTTTTTGTTCGATGGAAATAACGGGACTGAGTCCTTCAATTTTATCAACATCAGGTCGTTCTAATCCACCGAGAAACTGGCGCGCATAAGCTGAAAAGGTTTCGATGTATCGTCGTTGTCCTTCCGCAAAAATAGTATCAAATGCCAGAGAAGACTTTCCACTTCCACTCAAGCCAGTGAAGACCACCAATTTATTTCTTGGGATAATTAAATCAACATCGCGCAAATTGTGTTCTCTCGCACCATAGATGCGTATTGAATCTTCTTCTATTTGCTCTTTCATATCGATTTAATTTCCCTAATTTCTTTGTGCTTCGTCAACTTTATAACAACACGAACACTGAATTGTGCTGCCATTCATTTCGAATAATTCAAAACGGAGTTTAAGTTAGAAAGAATCTAGAAAATGGCGATTACGAGCGAGAATGAAATCAAAAGAAAGCCTACTTCTTTTCAGGGAATCGGATTGTATTTCTATAGAGAAAATAGAATACAGCAATAAAGAAAACAAGGAACATAGGCAAAGGCCAAACTACTCCTCCGCGTATATGCCAAATGATCAGCAACGAAAGTCCCAAGGAGATTGCACCTACCAAAAGAAAAACGAGCCACACTTGAAAATCACTTTTTCCAGAATAAACAAGGTGATGCGTGGTGTGATCTTTTCCTCCAACCATTGGTGATTTTCCTTTTTTGAGCCGATTAATGACTACCGTGAGCGTGTCCACTGCGGCGGGAGTGAACGAAATAAGGACGAGAATAACCGCAGACCAGGAAGGCATATTGACCGCTGAAGGGGCATTCCATAGACTTTGAACAGCAACAAACGCAACAAACAATCCGATGAACTGACTTCCTGCATCCCCCATAAACAAGCGGGAAGGATGAACGTTGTACCTAAGAAATCCGAGTACACCGCCAATCATAGACAACAATGTCAACGACCATAAATCCATATTCCACCCGTGCATGATGATGTTACCTAGAAAAGCAGACAAGAGAATAAAGAGTACCGTTGTGCCCGTAATTCCATCCATGTTGTCCAGCATGTTTAAAGAATTCATAATGAGCACCACCCATACGACAGTAAATACGGCATCTAGGGCAGGGATATGAAATAAGTCAATCACGGTGTCCGTATACACCAAAATAAGTCCACAAAAAATTTGTGCCGCCAATTTAAACAGCGGTTTTGTGTTGTAGGCATCGTCCGCAAGCCCCATAACAAAGGCGAGACAACCTGCAGCAAATAGTCCTAAATACTGTTTATCATGAAAGATGTTCCCTTTTATCGTGACCGCTTCCACGGCGATTGCTGAGAAAACAAACACAACAAAAAAACTAACTCCTCCAAGTGACGGTTTGGATTGATTGCTCCAACGAACGACCACATCATTCTTGTTTCGAATGCCTAGGGTGTGTGAAAAGGAAAGTAAAAGAAGGTTGCAAATCAACGCAATTAGTATTCCCCCGATTAGAAATCCGATGGCATATGTGAGATCAGTAGCAGTCACAACATTGATTTAAAAAGGCGAGGCAAATGTAGTAAAATCTACACCTAAACCATCCTTTTCGGACACAATCGGATTGTCGAGACCCCAATCAATGGCGAGTTTTGGGTCATTCCACTTTATAGTCAATTCATTTTGAGGTGAATACAAGGCCGTACATTTGTAAGAAAAAATAGTGTTTTCTTCAAGTGCGGAAAATCCATGCGCAAAACCCGGAGGTATCCAAAATTGAAGGCCATTTTCGCTAGACAACTCAATTGCAACATGTTGCCCATAGGTCTCGGAATTTTTACGCAAGTCAACGGCGACATCGATCACTTTTCCTTGTAGGACCGATACCAATTTACCCTGTGCCGCAGGTGGCGATTGAAAATGCAATCCTCTCAAGACATTTTTCTTGGATACAGATACATTGTCTTGAACGAAATGCACCTCTTCACCTAAAATTTCCGCGTATTTAATGGCATTAAACGTCTCAAAGAAATACCCTCTACTGTCGCCAAAACGTCGAGGATGTAAGACAATTAGTCCATCAATAGGCAGTTTTTCTATTGTCATTTCTTCTTGAATTTGCCAAAGAAGTTCTTAAACCTTTCCATCCATCGTTGACGACGCGTTTTCACATCATTTTCATAATAGCCATAACCATAGCCGTAGCCATAACCATAACCGTAGCCATAGGAAGATGTACCTGAAGATTTCAGCCCGTTCAATACCACATTCAACTTTTGGAGTTGCTCCATGTCAAACAATTCTTTTACGCGTTGTGCAAACACACGTTTTGAATAATGGGACTTAAATACATAGATTGGGATATCTGACTCACTTAAAACTCGTACACCATCGGAAACCAGTCCAATAGGTGGGTTATCGATAATAATAACATCGTATTGTTTTTTCAACTCGGCCACGATTTCTTTGAAGCGATTGCTCAACAACAACTCTGAAGGATTTGGAGGTATGGGTCCAGCAGTGATAAAATCCAAGTGCTCGACGTTTGATTTTTGAATGCATTCTTCCAAATTGTATTGATCTACAATTAATCCACTCATTCCACGCTCATTAGACACCCCAAATCCCAAGTGAATCTTTGGTTTGCGCATATCGAGATCCAGCACGATCGTTCGTTTCCCCGAGAGCGCAATAATTCCAGCTAAATTAAGTGCTACAAACGTTTTACCTTCACCTGAAATAGAGGATGAAATCGCAATGGTCTGGTAATTTGGATGAATGTAACTCAAGTTTGTGCGGATCTTACGCATGGATTCAGCCAACATAGACTTTGGAGAATCCCCGACCACAATTTGCGAGTGCTCCATTTTCATTTTTGTCAAAGGGACACCTCCAAGAATTGTTGCTTGTTCGGGAAGAATCTTT
>CANGIC010000227.1 GCA_947453795.1 Flavobacteriales bacterium | reverse complement strand
CTTGGACCACACAATGAGTTGCCTGAGGATGTGAAGCCGGACAATGGTGATGACACTCCTGAAAAGTAATGAATCTCATTTCAATCGATTGATACCATGAAAGGAATAATTCTCGCCGGAGGTTCTGGAACCCGATTGCATCCATTGACATTGGCTGTATCCAAACAGTTGATGCCTGTGTTTGATAAACCGATGATTTATTACCCGTTGTCGATATTAATGAGTGCAGGGATCCGTGAAATCTTAATCATCTCCACACCGCACGATCTGCCACATTTTGAAAAGTTGCTTGGCGATGGACAATCTTTGGGTTGTGCATTTACCTATGCGGTGCAAGAAGTGCCGAATGGATTGGCACAAGCATTTGTCATAGGTGAGGAATTTATTGGCGACGACAAAGTAGCACTGATCTTGGGTGATAATATCTTCTACGGTGTTGGCATGGATGACTTGCTAAAGGAAAACAATGATCCAATCGGCGGGGTGGTATATGCCTACCATGTCAGTGATCCAGAGCGTTATGGAGTGGTGGAATTTGATGCACAAATGAAAGCAATTTCGATTGAAGAAAAACCAGCGCATCCGAAATCCAATTATGCTGTACCGGGACTTTATTTTTACGACAATTCCGTTGTTGACATTGCGAAGAATTTGAAACCTTCGGCGCGCGGTGAATATGAAATTACTGATGTGAATGCGGAGTACCTGCGACATGGACAACTGAAAGTGGCTGTGCTCGACAGAGGAACAGCTTGGCTTGATACGGGAACCTTTTCCTCACTTATGCAAGCGGGACAATTCGTTCAAGTGATAGAAGAACGTCAAGGATTAAAAATTGGCTGTATTGAAGAGGTGGCTTACCGCAATGGATTCATTTCAGCCGATCAACTCAAACAAATCGCTGAACCACTTGTTAAAAGTGGATACGGAAGTTATTTGATGAATCTACTTAACCATTGATGCACGCACTCGACAAGTATTCTGCCTTGATTGAACAGGAAATTGGTTCAATCGATTTTCCCGTTTCTCCAGCGAATTTATATGACCCTTTGCGTTATTTCATGACCTTGGGAGGAAAACGGATGCGACCTATTCTCACCTTGATGGGAACGGAATTGTTCGGTTCGGATCGCGCTGAAGCCGTGCATGCTGCCGTTGCTGTGGAAGTGTTTCACAACTTCACCTTGATTCACGACGACATCATGGACGAAGCGCCTTTGCGCCGAAACAAGGAAACGGTACACACGAAGTGGAATCAAAATATCGCCATCCTCTCGGGTGATGTACTTTTTGTTAAGGCCTATCAACTTTTGGCCATGCAACGGGGTGAGCATCTTCCAGCACTTTTAGACATTTTCAATAGAACAGCCATTGAAGTATGTGAGGGACAGCAAATGGATATGGATTTTGAATCGCGAAATGATGTGTCAATTCCAGAATATGTAGAGATGATTCGCTTGAAAACATCCGTTTTGTTGGGATGTGCATTGGAAATGGGAGCAATCATTGCCAACGCATCCAAAGAAGACCGTCACTTGCTGTATGAATTCGGTCAACACATTGGTATTGCTTTTCAAATTCAAGACGATATTCTTGACTTGTATGCTGATCCAGATAAATTTGGAAAGCAGGTAGGTGGCGATGTCATCTCGAACAAAAAAACATTGCTCAATTTGAAAGCGATGGAACTCGCAAATGGGGAACAGAAATCTCAATTGGAGCGCTTGTCAACAGAACGAGATGCTGTCATGAAAGTGGCACACACGAAAAAAATATATTCGGAAATTGGTGCTAAAGAGTCTTGTGAAGCGGAAATGCAAGAACATTACAACTTCGCGATGCAGGCATTAACCCAAATACCACTGCCTGAAGAAAATAAAAAGCCATTGATTGCCTTGGCTGATTATCTGATGGTGAGAAATTCGTAATGCGCACTACAACGCAAGCTTTTCCGAGAATCGGTATCTGAAGTGTGTTGTACAGATGGATCAAACAGAACACATCGATATAGAACGTCTCAAAAAAGGAGACCATCATGAGTTTTCGTTGCTCATTGACCTGCACGCCGAAATGGTTTACAATCTTTTGCGTGGACTTCTGCGCAATGAGACGGAAGCCGAGGACCTTACACAAGATGTTTTCACTACCGTGTTTTTAACCATCCATCAATTCAAGGGCGAATCAAAGCTCTCCACTTGGATTTATCGTATTGCTATAAATAAATTCAAGGAACATGTCCGGAACAGATCGCGAAAGAAACGATTCGGTTTCATGTTTTCGTTGGACAGCGTGAAAGCCCCCGAAAGTTTAGAAGACAAAACACCAGGACCAACAGCAGTGCTTGAAAATAAGGAACGTTACGACGCCTTGCATGCAGCGATAAATGAATTGCCTGAAAAACAGCATCTGGCATTTACATTGTTCAAGATTGAAGGACTATCTCAACAGGAAATCAGTACAATTTTGAACCTAAGTATCACTGCTGTTGAATCCCTAATCTTTCGCGCTCGAAAAAACCTTCAGCAAAAATTAAAGGCATATTATGAAGAAAATGAAATGTAAACGCAATATTTCTAACTTAACGGCATCAATATGAGCATTGATAAAAATGAACGTTGGATGAATGAGGTATTGGAAAGTGCCGTGAACTCGGAGAAGCGTCCTTTGCCTGAGCAATTGAGAAATCGATTGTTAGAGATTCCAAAGCGAGTAGAAAACACGATGATGGTAGTGCCTAAATTCCAAGTTTGGGCTTTCGCTGCCGGACTTGCACTATTGATCGCGATGAATGCATTTGCTCTTCAGAAAACACGCGAAAATGAAACCGCCACTGTGGAAGCAACCTCTTACACGGAATATTTTACTCATTACAATTCAATCTAATGAAAGCATTGAAAGTATATAAGTCATTGGTGATTGGTCTCGTTTTATTGAATGGCATAACACTATTCTTTTTGCTCATGCGACCTGAACACCCACCTATGCCACCGGAGCGCAAAGACATGGCAAAGGAACTTGGTTTAACAGGTGCTGATGCGAAAAAGGTGGCGAAAATTCAGAAGTTGCATCATCAAGAAATGCGCAGATTGATGGATAAAAATCGAAAGTTGCACCACCAGTTGTTTGTGCACTTTGTCACCAATTCGAACGATACCATCAAAACAAAGCAACTCATCGAGAACGTTGTTCACAATCACGAAAAAGTTGAATGGTTAGTGTACAACTATTTCAATGAAGTCGCCAGTCATTGTGATGAAAATCAACGGGGTGAATTAAATAAACGCTATGAGCAGTTGGTGAATCAAATGGCTCAACCACCAAGGCATAAACGCAAGAGACCTTGAAGCCCATATTCTTTTCTCTCCTACTTTCCATTCATTTTTTCTTTTCATTTGGTCAAGAAAGCATTTCATTCGTCCCCAGATTTTACGATCAAGCAATTCACCTCAATATACCCATCCAACATGAAAAGGAAACGATTACATTTCACACCTTAAAATTTTATGTCACTCAGTTTACGTGTGAAAATGTCAAGAAACAAGTGCTGCAAACCCAACAAGCCATCTTGGTGGATTTGGAAGATTCAACGAGCCAAAAACTTGAACTTAGTGATTCAGAAAACAAGTACATTGCCAATTTAGACAAACGTACGAAACACGTTTCCTTTCTGTTGGGAACAGATAGCTCAATGAATGTTTCTGGGATGCTCGAAGGTCCCTTGGATCCGATCAATGGCATGTATTGGGCCTGGAATAGCGGATACATCAATCTCAAAGCCGAAGGAACTAT
>CANGIC010000226.1 GCA_947453795.1 Flavobacteriales bacterium | reverse complement strand
TGCTTCTGCAAAAGGTTGATTGAAAAGGAAAGCATGAAGTTCGGTAAGTGTTGGCAATTTAAACTTCCCGTAACGTCCACCTGCTATTTGACACAATTCAGCCGTTCTTTCCGTACACGTATCCAACACAGGCATATCCAGCATTGGTGAATCCATCCCACAACGAATAAACTCACAACCCAATACATTTCTGTCAAAACCAACATTCTGACCTACAACAAACTTCGCTTTGGACAAAGCAACATTGAAGGCCTCGAGTACGCTTGTGAGTGTCTCTCCGTGGGCTGTCGCTAATTCGGTAGAAATTCCATGGATATTTTCGGCATCGTAGGGAATATTGAACCCATCTGGACGAATCAAGAAATCTTTTTGTTCGACCAAACGCCCCATGTCGTCATGAATTTGCCATGCAATTTGCACGACGCGCGGCCAGTTGGATGTATCAGAAATGGGCGCTTTAAAATCTCTTGGAAGCCCTGTTGTCTCGGTATCGAATATGATGTACATGAAAATCTGCAGTTAGCGATTAAATGTACGAATAAGGTCAAGAAATCTAACCTAAAAAATATCAACAAGAGGGAACTTTTAGGCCGGAAGATTCTCTTTTCTAGCCCCCTAAAAATGAAATTCCGCCGTTCAACCGAAGCTGAAGGCGGAATTCAAAGGTTATGTAGTCAGCGAAAATTCGCCTTTCCGAATTAGTTGTTTGTTGGTGCTCCAGCGTTGTTAACTGGCGTACCACTTTCTGGTGCAGGAAGAACGTTTCCTTTAATGCGAATCACTTTCGTTGGCTCATTTACCGCATTTGAAGTGATCGTAACGCTTTTGTTGATTGCTCCAGGACGTTTTGTATCGTATTTCACTGTGATTGTTCCTTTTGCTCCTGGTGCAATTGGTTCTTTCGGCCATTCTGGAACTGTACAACCACAAGATCCTTTCGCTGTAGAAATAATCAATGGCTCATTTCCTGTGTTTTTGAACTCAAACGTACATGTACCATCTGCACCGTATTTCACAGTACCATAGTCGTGTGTGTCTTTTGAAAATTCGATTTTTGCTCCAGTTTCAATTTGAGCAACAGCAGTGTTCATCGCAACAGAAGCAACAAACAAGACTACAAGTGATAAAAGTGCTTTTTTCATGATCTTTTGTTTTTAAGTTTCTTAACAGTGTCAAATATACATCCGAGCGGGAGGACAAAAATATTTTTAACACATCATTAACAGGCAAATTTAGCGCGTTGAAATCTCATTCATTTGAAAATCGATAAACTCCTCAAAGGTCAAATCGAGGTGGCGCAAACGAAACTTTAAGCCCTCGCGTTTTTCACGGTCCATCTTTGGATTTTCTTTAAGCAACTTGGTGTAGTAATACCTGATTTTAGCCGTATCGCGCGGCTCAATGAATTCATAGGAGCTACCCTGACTTTCCAATACCATCGCACGATTGATGTAGTTTGGATATTTCGCCAACAAGGTGTCTGCATACTGCACCGCGCGTGTTAAAATGTTCAATCCCGCATATTTCATGTGCACCTTGTCCAAACATTCCGCGGCATAATCGTCCTCGGGATACGCGTGGTAATAGTCTAACAATCGGTTAATTAACTCAAAATGTGTGAGATTCGGAATGGTCTTGGTTTGTGGCAAATTGGCCTGTAAATCACGTATGGAATCTTCCATTTCTTTGATTCGACTTTTCAGTTCAACGCGACTTACTTTTCCTTTTTCATCTTCGTTTAATCCTCCACCACAGGCATACATTAGCGAAAGTCCAATCGCAAAAACGAACATTTTTACCCAACTATTCTGTTTCATTATCTTCCTTTTTTAAGCAATGGAAATTTCATTTTATAATCGACACGAATTTCTCCTCTAGAAATATTCTGCAAGCGCTTCGTCAAAAGTCGACGTTTCAGCGCCGACAAATGATCTGTGAAAAGAATCCCATCCACATGGTCGTATTCGTGTTGTATAATCCGCGCGGCATAGCCATCGTAAGTCTCTTCATGAAAATTCCAATTTTCGTCGAAATAACTGATGTGAATTTTTTCCTTGCGAAATACTTCTTCACGAATTTTAGGGATTGACAAACAACCTTCGAAAAATCCCCATTCCTCTCCCTCTTCCTCTTCGATCACAGGGTTAATGAATACTTTTTTAAAGTTCTCCATACCCATAGCTTTGGGATCAGGTCCATCTTCGCCAATGTCTTCCTCATCCTCCACGAAAGGTGTTCCGTCCACCACAAACAAGCGAATCGATTTCCCTACCTGAGGAGCAGCTAAACCTACACCACTGGCATCGTACATGGTTTCAAACATGTTGTCGATTAACGCTTTCAACTCCGGATAATCTTTGTCGATCTCTTCAGCTTCCTTCTTCAGGACCGGATCTCCATACGCAACAATAGGTAAGATCATGTCATTTATTTAGGTGCAAAATTACGCTCATTTAAAGAAAATGTAAAGGGAAAAGGGATCTAATTTCTACGAATTAGTGATTATTGGCAGAAAGATAGGATTGCAGTACAATTGCCGCGCTCACTTTGTCGATGTTTCCTTTGACTTTACGCTCCTTTTTTTTCATCCCTCCAGCGATCATTGCCTGAACGGCCATCTTGGAGGTAAAACGCTCATCTATCAATACAACTGTCAACGCGGAAAACTTCGCCAAAAGGGCTTCATGCAACAGTCGGACGTTCTCTGAGATGTGTGTATCGCTATTGTCCATGCGTTTTGGTTCGCCGAGGACAATGGTATCAATACTTTCTTTTGGAATCAATGCTTCCAGATAGGTCATTAGCCCTTGTGAGTCAACCGTTTCGTGAGGAAACGCAAATAACTTCTGATCATCTGTTATAGCAATCCCTGACCGTTTCAACCCAAAATCTATCGCTATCGCTTTTCCCATTCCCCAAAGATACACGCAATTTCAAATTCACTTCAATGTTTATCTTTGTAAAAAAAAGCCATGAGATCCATTATAGAATCCGCTTGGGACGACCGAAGCTTGTTGCAACAACCAGAAACCATCGCTGCGATTGAAGCAGTCATTGAAGACATTGACAAAGGATTGCTGCGTGTTGCAGAACCAAATGGCGAAGGTGGATGGACCGTAAATGAGTGGATAAAAAAAGCCGTTGTAATGTATTTCCCGATTCGTACGATGGAAACCATTGAAGTGGGCCCTTTCGAATTCCACGATAAAATGGCTTTGAAAAGAAACTACAAAGATTTGGGCGTGCGCGTTGTTCCTCATGCCGTAGCTCGCTATGGTGCATACATCGCTCCTGGGGTAATTCTCATGCCATCGTATGTAAATATTGGCGCTTATGTCGACAGCGGCACAATGGTAGACACTTGGGCCACCGTTGGTTCATGTGCTCAGATTGGAAAAAATGTTCACTTGTCCGGAGGTGTGGGTATCGGTGGTGTATTGGAACCCCTACAGGCCTCACCTGTCATTATCGAGGACGATGCCTTCATTGGCTCACGTTGTATTGTCGTTGAAGGTGTTCATGTCGGCCGACAAGCTGTGCTCGGTGCAAATGTTGTTTTGACAAAATCAACAAAGATCATCGATGTCAGCGGCCCTGAACCAATCGAACACCGTGGATTTGTCCCTGAACGCAGCGTAGTGATCCCCGGCAGTTACACGAAATCCTTCCCCGCTGGAGATTTCCAAGTCCCATGCGCACTGATTATCGGCAAACGAAAAGAATCGACTGACTTGAAGACCTCTTTGAATGACGCGCTGCGAGATAACAATGTTGCTGTTTAAGGAGGGACGA
>CANGIC010000225.1 GCA_947453795.1 Flavobacteriales bacterium | reverse complement strand
TGTCGTTAAATTCTTCACCGCATGAAAGGAGAATGCCGTAACATCGCACAAGGCACCCGTGTGAACGCCATTCAATGTGGCGCCAAAGCTATGTGCGGCGTCATCGATGACTACGATCCTCCCCAATTTTTCTTGTTGTACAGATGAAGATTGAAAGTGAGCACGCACATCATCACGCTTTACCAAGGCATTGATTTGATCGAAATCGCAGGGAAAACCAGCAAGATCAACACCGATAATCGCTTTCGTTCGCGGTGTAATGGCCTTTTCGATGGCAGCAAGTGAAATGTTAAAATCCTTTTCGTCAATGTCTACCATCACAGGTGTTGCACCCGAGTGAACAATCACATTGGCACTTGCGCAATACGTATAGGCAGGCAAGATCACCTCATCACCAGGTCCTATTCCCCACCAATGCAAGAACACCTGCATGCCCATGGTCCATGAACTCACCGCAACGGTCGTTTGACATCCACAGTACTCGGTAATGCGTTTCTCGAACAATTTGGTTCGTGGTCCAGTTGTAATCCAGCCACTTTGCAAAGCTGCACTTACCTCATCAATTACTTTTTGGTCGATGCGTGGGGGTGAAAAAGGAATCATGTAATGAAATTCAAATTTTGGTTGAAATTACGGATTATCGAGAAAGCCGCTTTTGTTTGTCGTTAGGTTTTTTTTGCCGGATCAAGAAACGGAATATTCCCGCAAGATAGCCTAAACCATAGCTGATATGTAGAATTGGAAAGGTACGCATGATCCCAAAAATATCTTTGGAGCGATCACTCAACTGAAAGGCAATCAATGAAGCCAGCATGGCATAAAGAACTGCTGGCACAAAAGCCACGACTTTGATCCACCCGTTAAAGCACAGTGATGCTGCAGCCAAGATCAAATAACACACAAATAAAGGTGGCACAAGTTGCCGAAGTGTGGTCACCGCGCCATGCTTGCGGTTGACAAATACTTTCCAATAGCCGTATTGGTAAAACTGACGCCAGAGCCCTCTGTAGTTGGCGCGGACATAATACTTCAATGAGATATTATGCTCGTACCAAATCTTCCCTCCTGCGTTTGTCACACGAAAATTGAAATCATCGTCTTGATTGCGGATCAATTCTTCATCAAAAAAGCCAAGCTCCTCAAAGACACGGTAGGGATACATTGGGCTTGTAACGGTATCGGTAAAACCTGATATTTCGAGTGTTCTAAAGTTCCCGATACCCATACCGAAAGAAGAAGACATTGCTTTCGAAATGATTCGCCCCGTTTCATTCACGTATTCATTGACAATTCGTCCACCTACACACCATATAGCAGTATCCGCTTGAAGTCGGTCAATGCAGGTCGAGATATAATCAGGGCTTAAAATATGACGTGCTCCAACAATTTGAATGTAATCTACCTTTCCTCCAGCATGAATACCTAAGTTAAAGGCATAAGGGGTAAGTTGCATCGTATTATCGACAAGTTCCAAGCTAGAATAAATGGACATCAGCTCGGCGACAAGCTCCCGTGTCCCATCATCGCTCATTCCATCCACTACAAAAACGCGCATTTCTGCTCCCTCTGGCAACTGAGAGGCATAGATTGCCTCCACACATTCGCGAATGTATTGACGCTCATTTCTGCAGGGTATAACGACACTGATTTTCATTCTTCGCTGATTTTTTCCTTGAGGTATGAGGTCGACATCATCACGAGCACGCAAATCCAAAAACTATAAAAGACAATTCCACTTTGACGCTGCAGCATGGATTCAAAAAGACTGTTCACCACAAGACTTGCTACGATTGCCATTAACAGGTAGTTTTTATGCTGTCGTGCGATGCGCCA
Source organism: Flavobacteriales bacterium (assembly GCA_947453795.1). Classification (GTDB taxonomy): domain Bacteria; phylum Bacteroidota; class Bacteroidia; order Flavobacteriales_D; family Crocinitomicaceae; genus M0103. The sequence goes on along the minus strand of CANGIC010000225.1, from coordinate 1,968 downwards.
GGAAACTCCTACAATAAGCAGTAGAGCCAACAATCCGACTAGGCCGATTTCAAGTCCTGTTTGTAAAAACTGATTGTGCGGATTGTATTGAATCGCACCATGGTCATCTTTTTTCGCCAAATCCAATTGCCCGTATCGCTTCAATCTTGCACTTAAATGAGCGTCTATGTTTCCTGTTCCCACACCCAAGGGATGTTTAGCCATTTCTTCCACCGTAACCGTCCACATCACAAGCCGCACCTCATTGCCTGTTTTATATCCTGTCTTCCCGGAGATAAATCCTTTCGGATTGTGCAGATAACTTTTCACGGATAAATAGGTGGAGGCAACATCATTGCGCAACCCTGGCATCAAGGATAAGAAAAGTGCAACAGCAATGGGCGAAGCAATCAACAAGGTTCGATAGACCTTTTTTCCGAAGTGATTTCGGATCCAACGCAACAGAATGGCCGCTATCAGTATGGCCACAAATAAAAATGCAGATAGCGACAAGCACAAGGTGAAAATCAGCAAAGCAAATAGAGAGAATGGCACCATCCAAATAGGGCTGAAAAATCGTTCATTGCGAAGGTAGCACCACCAAACACCGAAGACCACCAAAGAAATGAAAGTCGCAAAATAGGTTGGATGATGTAGGGATGAGATATAGACTGTGGTAAAGCTTGTCCGCAAATCCCCTCCTGCAGCGTAACAGCCATACGCATGGACAATTCCAATAATTGAAGCCACCACAATCCCTAGTGCACTGCCAATAAGCAGCGAGGCAAAGCGCAAAGGAAAAACAGGACGAAACAAAAACAACAAGGGGAAAAGGATAAAAGACAATTTATTCTCGGCATAGCGCGATGCCAGATACATGTTTTCGGTGAATAAAATCCCGGCTAGATACAGCGCATACAAGCCAATCAAAAGGATCAAAGGCCATTGAAAATTGAAGCGCAACTCCTTTTGGTAGATCCCGGTCAGCACCAAAGGGATAAAAAGTACCACACCGATGGAGGTCAGCTGGGGAAGACAAAAAAACAGGAAGGAAAAAACTCCCAAGTAAATGCGGTAAACATTGGCGTAAGTCATCGTTTTCATAGCGCTGCACACATTTGTTGGTAGAACGCAATCAACTTGGTTTCTTCCACCGACCAATTGTAGGTTTCATGAAACGCCTTCAATCCATTCTTTCCCATTTCCATGGAAAGATCGGTGTTTGAAAGGAGAAAGTCGATCTGTTTTGCGATGTCCTTTGGGTTTAAGGGATCGGCATATACCCCACACTTGGCGGCATCAATGATTTCTCTCCACAACGGAAAGTCAGAAGCCAAAACAGGTATTCCTGCGGACATGTATTCAAACAATTTGATGGGAAGTGACTCGACATAGCTGCGTGTGGGATGAAGGGTGACCACGCCCAAGTGCGATGTGGTCAATGCGTTCATTATTTCAGATCGACCAACATGACCAAGATAGTTCACTTTTTGCCAACCCGGAAGTTGCTTCACCTCCGCTTCAAATGATTCCGGAGAAAAGGTACCTGCCAAAATTAATGTTGCATCGGAATACTCCAGTGCGTGCACGAGCTCCTTAATCCCTCTGGTTGGAAACAAACCACCGATGTAGCAGATTTGTCGCGGCACTTTAATCACTTCATCAATTGTCAAGTTCACACCCTCATCCAAAAGTGGGTAATTCGCCACAAGTTCGACATGTCCATTTACTGAACGAAAGCGTGCACAAATCGTGGGTGTCACAGAAATGATCCCCGACAAGCGCGCTGCAACATAGTGCTCATAGCGCTTAAACAGGGAGGAAATCACCCCGCGAAAAAGATTTGGAATCCAATGTTTGTCCATGATTTGTTTAGGCACATCTTCATGCACATCATAGATCACTTTCTTTCCTTTTCGCACTAATTTTAGCGCATAAGGCAGCAGTTCTGGGTCATGAATGTGGTAGATATCAGCGTCAAGTTCAAGG
>CANGIC010000224.1 GCA_947453795.1 Flavobacteriales bacterium | reverse complement strand
TCCTTTGGTGAGTTGCTGGGCTGTGAAGAGTCTGCTGAAAAACAAATGTCCAATATTTCCCATGCCTTCTCCAACGTGGTGATTCATTCCCGGAATTCTGCGCTGTATTTGATCTGGAAAGACCCCGATTTCTGTGCCGGTACGGGTACTTTCATTTCTTCCATGATGGAAAAAGCTGGTTTCAACAATTGTTGTGCGCAACCCCGTTATCCAGAGGCGGGGACAGTTGAAATGGCACAGCCAGAATACATTCTACTCAGCTCAGAACCTTATCCCTTCAAAGAAAGTGATCGTGAGGAATATATGAAACGCTATCCCACTGCTAAGGTGATTTTTGTAGACGGGGAAATGTTCTCTTGGTACGGTTCACGCATGAATTTGGCCGCAGCGTATTTTTCTCAGTTACGGAAGGAAATTGGCGGACATTAAAAACCGGATCATTTCGTTGATGGGGGATTTGCCCTTTTTGAAGCAAATTTGTCCGGTGAAATCTAGCCGTTTTTCATCCTTCTTGACCAACTGAATGTTCATAGATTGAGTCGCTTGTGCCAGCTGTTTTGTTGCATGGAAAAGGGGATTCATCTCGATCACAGTCAGGGCAATACTATTCGATTTGTATGCAAAAAATGAGGAAGGATTTCCGCTGACTTGAAATAGGTTGGACGAATTCGTGCGCTCTAGTACAGGCGCTTTTGTGCTGCCCATGTAAAAGCTGCTGTCATTGAGTTTTTTGAAATAATACGAGTGGTTCATTACCGAAATTTCCTGCTTGTCATCACTGAAAACTAACGCGTCACCTATTTTATCCTTTAATAGCGTGGCCACGTCTATTTTCTGGTGGAATCCAACAAGCAGTTCGAAATTGATTTTAGGGATTCCATAGTCATTTGGTGCACCGATCCCCAAAAAGTTAAAAGAGATATTTTCGAGGGGGACATCGTCCATTGCAAAGGGGAGGTCGGAGAGGTGAGATGCCGAAAGGTGGAATCCCTTCGCTTGAAGTCGGTTTCCCGCGGGACGATTTATGGACGTGTTGGGTGAAAAAGTCCCACTGAATTCAAGGGTATTTTTCGCGAGATGAAGTTCAAATCGCCCCAACTTTCCACCAACGGAAACCAATGATTTATTGCTTTGAGGTGCCTTTTGCTTTTGGGTTGAATTGGATAAGATATTGTCAGCAAGTTGCTCTAAATCAATCGATGAGGCGTGGTCATTTTCTTTGCCCTTATAGGTTAGAATAAGGCCTACTTCATTATGTGTCACTGCCACGCGTTGCGCAGATACGGTGGAACCTATCGTTTCCTCAAAGGCATCTTCATCGTTTAATTTTACGAGTATGCCTAGGACATACGAAGTTTTAAACGGGAGTTGAAAGAGCACAATATCAGAAAGGTAGTCTATGCCGTCATTCGTGATTCTTTTTCCTTTTTTCGTTTGTTGTTTCAATTTACGGTAAAGCGTATTCACCAATTTGGTGTCCTCTGAGTCAATGAGCACAGATTGAAGTGTTTGTTCAATGATCGCGCGTGAATGGATTCGAACAACAAGTTCCGCTTCAGCTGGAATGTAATTGAGTTGATTCTGCTTGGATGTTAAAAGTAGTGTGTCCGTGATGAAAATGATTCCAAATAATACACCCAATAAAAAAAGTAAACCAAGTGAACGTATCACTGCTTTAAGTGCTTGCATGGAACAAAAGTAAGTGAATTGTTTTATACCTAAATTTGAGCATGAAAAATATTGCGCGATTCCTGTTTTGGTGTTTTGGTTGGAAGATCGAAGAAAATTCTCCCGCAGGGGTAAAGAAATGTGTGATCGTAGTGGGGCCGCACACGTCGAATTGGGATTTTGTGCTCGGTCGCTTGGCGTTTATCCTCTACGGCATAAAACCAAAAATTTTAATCAAGAAAGATTTGTTTTTCCCTCCTTTGGGATGGATTCTCAGAGGTTTGGGCGGTATCCCTGTGGATAGAAAAAAGAACAATAACATCACCGATTTGGCGGTTGGATTGTTTCAAAAACGGGACGAATTATACATGGTTTTCACACCTGAAGGGACAAGGAGTTACAATCCTAATTGGAAGAAAGGGTTTTATTATATTGCCCTCAAAGCCAAGGTGCCGATCTATATTTGTTACATGGATTTTGAAAACAAAAAGGGTGGATTTCACAGTTTGTTTGAGCCAACGGGTGACGTCGAGAAAGACATTGCTTACATCAAAAGTGTATTGGGACAGTTTAAAGGGAAATACCCGGAAAAAGGAATTTATTGATCTTTTTTTATTTCCCCAGTTTTTTTGTCATACCCATACGGACAATGCTTACACCCACTTTTGCAACAATAGCCGCGCTTCAGATGGTATGCCTCTGTGAAAATAATGTACCCCTCGTCACTGATGTAGTAATCTTCATCCGTCAAGTTTGACCGCTTCGAAAACCCAAGTAAATCCTCGCTCATTTCAAAAAAAATAGTGTTGAATCATTTAAAACCAATGGATTATGCTTTTGCCTTCACCCACAGATGAGATTCACCTTAAAGCATGTAACAACAGGAATATAAAATTGTTCGTTAAACGCGATGATTTAATCCATGAAACAATTTCAGGCAACAAATGGCGTAAACTGAAATACAATGTGAAACAATGCCAAGCGATGAAACACGATGGAATTCTAACTTTTGGTGGGGCCTATTCGAATCACTTGCTCGCAACGGCAGCGGCATGTCACATGGCGGAACTGAAATCTATCGGTTTGGTGCGTGGTGAAGAACTGACTATTGCCTCCAATCACATGTTGAAACAATGCGCAGGATTCGGAATGCAGCTTGTTTTTATCTCACGCGAGGAATATGCGTTTCGAAACGAAAAGGAATACCATGAAGAGCTTGTATTGAAATACCCTGGATCGATGGTGGTTCCCGAGGGAGGCGCAAATTACTACGGAATGATCGGTTGCCAGGAAATTATGACAGAAACAGAAAATGATTTCGATTTTTTGTTTGTGGCTCAAGGGACAACAACAACATCTTGTGGGATTTTGCTTTCCATTCCGGAAAAAACAAAACTCCTTGCCGTTCCTGTGTTAAAGGGCTTTGATTCAAGCACGGAAATGCGCCGAATGTTCAGTTATAGTGGGTTTCCAAGTGAAATCATTGATGACTTGATGGCGCAAATTACGGTGCTACAGGACCATCATTTTGGTGGTTATGCCAAATTCAACGATATGCTTTTGGACCGCATGGAACAGATTTTTAACGAAACGAAAATTCCCTTGGATCCCATTTATACGGGAAAGGCATTCGTCGCCATGCTCGATTATATTGAACTAAATGATGTGCGAGATGCTAAAATTTTATTTGTTCACACGGGAGGAATTTCAGGTGGAAAAGCAATTGAAAAAGGGACGGGTAGAAGGTTTTGTTGATGGAGCATAGAACATGGATTTAGTCAATTGTCCTTTGTCTTTCGTCAAACGAATGTGAAAATTCGAGCCCATCGAAGAACGATCTAGTCCTGACATCTGAACATCTTAAAATCTTGATATCTTTCAAAGGAGCATGGACCGTCAGTCGTGGCTGACGGATGGAGCATAGAACATGGATTAAGTCAATTGTCCTTTGTCTTTCGTCAAACGAATGTGAAAATTCGAGCCAATCGAAGAACAATCTAGCCCTGACATCTTAACATCTTAAAATCTTGATATCTTTCAAGGGGGTTGATGGAGCATAGAACATGGATTTAGTCAATTGTCCTTTGTCTTTCGTCAAACGAATGTGAAAATTCCAGCCCATCGAAGAACGATCTAGTCCTGACATCTTAATATCTT
>CANGIC010000223.1 GCA_947453795.1 Flavobacteriales bacterium | reverse complement strand
GTTCAGGATTCAGATGAAGCACCTACTACGGAAAATAAAACGGAGCTCGTGAATGATGACAATTATTGGACTATAACATCCGTTGATCAATCAAATGAATCTGATATCCGGGATCATCTCTTTATCCTGGATTCGTTAAAAACGTATGGCCGTTTAGCACGTTACACGATGGACGAACCAGATTGTTATTTGCAGATCTACAAAGATTATGCGGTCATTTCTTATCGTTTTCGAAATCGAACCTATTACAGCGCGGGAACAATTCACCGTGAGGAGACACAAGTAATTGATGGCAAGACCTACAAGGTTTTTGCTTTTCAAGCAGACAACAATGTGGTTAGTTCCAATTTCGGAAGCCGCGTGTTTTTTGGTTATCGTGAAATTGAAAACCGCAAGAATGATGTTGAGATCTTGTTTTTTAATCAACCTTGGGGCCCTACTACCCTTCTCGTTGGTCACACAGCCGCGCAAGAGGAGCGGCAAAAACTTATGGAAAGATCGAATTCTCAAGAGAGAAAAAAGAAGGAGTAGCCATCTATTTTTTATTTTTTTTTGGAAATGGATGAACGTTGGAGAACTTTCTGAGTAATACTTTTGACGTTTAACTAAAACGGGCTGGTGCACCGCCTAGTTTAAAAAGTATGAAAAGATGAAAAAAATAATTGGATGTTTAAGTTTAGTGTTTCTGGCGTTAGGAGCAATTGCCCAAGAGAAACAAACGGTGCACAGTGTAATTGTAGAATGGCGCGAAGCTGAATGGTATAAGACACAGGAGAAATTGTGGAAAGCTGAAATTGATAAAAACAATCAAAATGGTGAAGCATGGATGAACTACTATGGAGCCGTGCGTGCCTTGCGCATTTTAAGTGAAGCAAATTCAACCGAACAAAAAAAGTACTACGATCAATGTGATAAAATCGCGAAGGATGTATATGCCTTAATGCCAAACACCTTTGAAGGGAATTACATCATGTATTGGAATGGGAAATTGGGTCAGAACGACGAAAAATACCTAATCAAAGCTTACGAGTTCCGTCCAGAGGATCCACGAGTTTTATTGGATTACCTCATAAAATCAGAATTAGAACGGGATACTGTGACCTTTTCGAAGGTGGCAAAGAAGTTATACGAAGTGAACCGAATGCCTTCTGGAGCATTGAATTGGGCCTATAATGTGTTGACAGAGGTTTCTGAAAATGGAGTTGTTTTTACTGCAGGTGATAATGATACCTATGCACTTTGGATTGTACAAGAGGGATTGAATTACCGCAAGGATGTGACAGTAATCAATTCCTATATGATCCAAATGGATGATTACCGCTCAAAATTGTTCAAAGAAATGGGAATTGCTCCTTTGGAAATGGACAAAAAGAATCCCGGTTCGACATCCTTTTTTAAGCAAATTTTCGAGAACAATGCGAAGATTCCCGTGCATGTTTCGACCTCTGCTTCTGGCTTATTCACTGATTCAACGATTACAGATCATTTATATTTAACAGGTTTGACTTATATCTATAGTTTAGAAGATGTGGAGAACATTGCTGTAATAAAGCGCAATTTTGAGAAACGATTTCTTCTGGATCATTTAATCAAGAACTTCTCCTACAGTTATGGCGATTTGGATGCACGCATTAAGCACATGTATCTTCCTGGATTAATGAAACTATATGTTCATTCAAAAACAGCTGACGACTTGGAGGGAATTGCCTATTACAAAGGACTAATTGATTCCATTGCAAAAGAATTGGACATTGAAGCGGAAATTCAAAAAACATTAGCGGAATAAGATGTTCGGTCTTAAAAAAGATATTCATTCTTTTACTGACGAAGCATTAATACAGCTGCTTTCAACGCGACGCTGCAACGAAGCATTGACGGAAATTCATGCCAGGTACAGTAAAAAAGTACTTGGCTTTTTCCTTCGTATGACCAAAGGAAACCGAGAAAAATCGCATGATTTAGTGCAAGACTTGTTTCTAAGAATTCTAGAAAAGCATCACTTGTTTGATCCTACGAAACGCTTTTATACATGGATGTATGCCATAGCTAGTAATATGGTTAAATCCTCTTTTCGCGAAAAGAACCACGAGGGAATCGAAGAGGGAAGTAAAGCGTTTGACTTTCATCATGACTTCTCGGATAATCGATTAGATCGTGAAGTGTTCCAGCGTTTGTTAAAAGTAGCCATTGAGCAATTGGAGGAACATCATCGCTTGGCTTTTGTATTGCGTTATATGGAAGAAATGAGCGTGAAGGAAATTGCAGAAATAATTGAACAACCCGAAGGAACTGTGAAGTCACGCATATTTTATGCGACAAAGAAAATCACACAAGCATTGAACGAATTTATACCTGAACAAGCAGGGCAACACTTTAAATTGAGTTAACATGGGAGCACAATTGAACAAAGAACAAGAGCAACTTTTAGCACTTCAAGAAAAAAGCTTTTTCGCCGATTTGACAGCAGAAGAACAAACTTTTGTGCTTCGCCAAACTTCACAAGATGCATTTGATGAAGCACGCATGGTATTAACTGAAAGCAAAGCAATTTACAGTGTTCCTGAAGCACGTCCACTTGTATTACCTGCAGCAGCACCGAGTCGTTTCCGTTTGATGGTGGTTCCTTTTTCTTCAGCGGCAGCAGCTGCACTACTTACGTTTATCTTCTTCCGAAAAGAAACAATTATTGTTCAAACAGTTGACAAGCCAATTTATTTGACTGCTGACACAGTTTACTTAAAAGACAAAATTGTAGATACCGTAATCGAATACCGTGAGGGGAAGACGATTTATGTTCACGAAAAGACAAATGCGCATCCGAACATTAAATTATCTGAAAAGGTAAAATCGAACGAAATTTTGCCACCTCTCACCACCTTAGGTTTGAAAAATAGGGGGGAATCCATGAGAGAAGATAATTTGGTTGGAATTATGGATGGCGTTTTTTACTAGTAAATTATACGAGTAGTAATTACATTCTAATCCCTTTAAAACGAGATGAGAATGAGCGCGTCGTTCTCGTTTTAGTTTTTCTCCATTCCCCGCCCTGAGGGCCTCGATGGGCCTCGCTCAAACTCACACTTTTCTTGCAAAAATTGAAGGATTATTTCCATTTTAAAATACTTTCTCAATCCTTATAAAAGTTAGATCTCTCGATCTCCAAGCTCTCAAAACAAAACGAGAATGAAAGCGAGAGCGGTTCACTCCACTTTGTTTCTCTTCGCTCCCTGCTCTGAGGTATTAGAAGGGTCATCCTAGCACTTTGTCTTACAAATACTGTCGGAATCCACCCCATCCAACACAAAAAAAGCCCAACATTACGTTGGGCTTTCTTCTACATTTAAACGGTACAACTGCTAAAATCTATCTCAATTTGCTTTGCAAACTGCTCCAACCGCCACCATTGTGTACATTATGGTAGCCTTTCGATTGTAATATGTTCTTTGCTGATGCGCTGCGCATTCCACTCGCACAACAGGTAATCACTGGTTTGTCCTTTTTGATTTTTCCCATGCTTGACTGCAAACTTTGTAGGGGAATATTCACCGAACCCTTGATGTGTCCACCATTAAATTCGCCTGGTGAACGTACATCAATAATCTGTGCGCCTTGTTTTATTAATTCGCTGAAATCTACTTTTGGTCCCATCCCAAATAGTTTTTTAAGTGTATTGATCATCTTATTACTGTGCTTTAGATTGATAATAATTGACATCGAGCCATGAACCACCGTTGAAGCATTCTATGCCTTGCTGACTTAAAAAGTACGTCGCTTGACCACTTCTTCCGCCCGATGCACAGCACAAAATAAGTGGTGATCCCATGGCTTTCAGTTCTGATAAACGCGCTTGGAT
>CANGIC010000222.1 GCA_947453795.1 Flavobacteriales bacterium | reverse complement strand
TCCACGCTGACCTTTACCAATCGGCGCGAACAAATCCATCACACGCGTTGAAAGGGTTTCCTGCTTGTGTCCTGTCAATTTAAATTTCTCGTCAGGGAAAAGCGGAGTTAAATATTGAAAGGGCACGCGGTCACGGATATACGATGGATCGCGGCCATTGATGGATTCCACTTTTACCAAAGGGAAGAATTTTTCACCTTCACGCGGTGGACGAATTGTTCCCTTCAAAGTGTCTCCAGTTTTTAAACCAAACAATTTGATTTGGTTTTGAGAGACATAAATATCATCGGGTGAAGGAAGGTAGTTATAATCCGAAGAACGCAAGAATCCGTATCCGTCTTGAATTACCTCCAAGACACCTTCAGCAGTTACAATTCCAACCAAGTCATAGCCATCTTCCACTTTTTCCTCTTGTTTCTGGTGCTGTGGTTGACGGTGTTGACCTTGATTTTGGTTATTCCCTTGGTTTTGGTTGGGATTATTCCGAGGATTTTGATTCGGATTCTGTCCTTGTTGTTTTTGCGGGTTGTTAAAGCGTTCATTTCGATCACGACGCTCATTTTGCTCATTTACAGCTGGCTTATCTGCTGTAGCTTCTGCTGGTGCACTTGCTTCAGTTGAATTTTCTGAGGATACTTCCGCTTGTTCTTGATTTGCCGCTTTTTGCGCCAAGTCGAGTAAGTTGCGTCCACCTTTTTTTGCTTCCACATTCACGTTTTCAGCAAGCACTTCATTGGGCTCTTCTGATGGAATTTGATCAGCAACTGCCTCCGGTTCAGTAGGAACGGCCATACGTTTTTCACTGAATAAAGAAGGTTGCGGTGTTTCTTCCCGGCGAATGCGTTTTCTATGTGGTTTGTCGTGTGCAACAACATTGTCTTCACTTGCTGGAGACGCTTCTTGAGCCGCAGCAGCAGCAGCAGCAGTTGTAGAGGGAGTTTCTGTGCTTGAACTTCCCAAAATTGCGGCGAGAAGTTCGGGTCGTTTCAATGTTTCAACATCAGATATACCAATGGTTTTTGCAATTTCACGAAGATCGGAAAGCTTTTTACGCTCCAAGTCTTTTTTATCCATAAAGAAGTGCTAAATAAATACGATAATGTATAATGTCAAAAAAAACTGTTTTTGAGAAAGCGGGAAAAGAACATTTCCCTTAAATGACAAGGCAATATTACGAAAAAACTTTCTTAAAACCGGAAACAAGGATTAAAAAAATAATTCATCAATTCGAATTCTCTATTTAGCAGCGCAGCAAAATGTGTATCTTGGTCGCATGATAGCACTGCGAAACGTTTACAGCTTATTTTGGTACATCGTTACCTTCTTGAATATTGGACTTGTTTTTTTAATTGAAAGCGCATTGCCTGGGGTTGACCCTGTCGGATTTAAGATTGTCCGTTATGCCTTGATCGCCTTTCTTTTTGTAATTTCCTTCAAGCGGAAAAAGCTGTCTCTGTGGATATTTTCTTCCATGATCTTAGGGATTGAAGTCGGTATGGACTTTCCCGCATTTGCCTTGGAAACAGAACGCTTTGGAAAAATATTCCTTCGCTTGGTGAAGTCCCTCGTGGCGCCTTTGATTTTCGCGACGCTCATTGTGGGTATCGCTGGACACAGCAACTTGAAGCAAGTAGGGAGAATAGGTTTGAAGTCTATTCTTTATTTTGAAATTGTCACCACATTGGCCTTGTTCATTGGTCTATTGGCCATTAATGTTTCGCAAGCGGGCGTTGGGGTGAAAATAGAAGCGAGAGAACAGGATAAGGCAAAATCGCTCGAGTTGATGGAGCAAAAGAAGGAACACAAGGACCACTTTGTGGAGATTTTTCCGGAAAACATTGCCAAATCCATTGCGGAAAACCAAGTCCTTCAAGTGGTGGTGTTTTCTGTGATTTTCGCCATTGGCCTAGGTATGGTGAAGCACGAGAAGCACAAGCAAACCATGCTGAATTTTAGCGAAAGCTTGGCGGAAGTGATGTTTAAGTTTACCGACATCATCATGTATGTCGCACCACTGGCCGTTTTTGGTGCTTTGGCAAGTACAGTAGCAAAATCGGGGGTTGATATTTTATACAACCTCATGAAGCTCGTTGGTACCTTGTATGTCGCCCTTCTTCTCTTTGTTGGTGGCGTGTTGTTGCCGATTGCCTTAATCGCGAAAATCCCCATCAAGCGCTTCATACAGGCCATTGCCGAACCATTGACCTTGGCCTTTGCCACAGCAAGTAGTGAAGCCGCACTACCGAAAGCCATGGAGAACATGGAGAAATTTGGTGTTCCTCGAAAGATTGTCGCGTTTGTAATTCCAACAGGATACAGCTTCAATTTGGACGGTACAACCTTGTATTTGTCATTGGCATCGGTTTTTGTCGCCCAAATGTGTGGCATTGACTTGAGTATCGGTCAGCAGATTTCTATGTGCTTGATCTTCATGCTCACGAGCAAAGGGGTCGCTGGAGTGCGAGGTGCATCTTTTGTTATTCTCGCCGGTACTATTGCCGCCATGGACGTCAAAGGATTCGATTCAGAACGGGCAAGTGTGATTTTGGCTGTCGATGCACTGATGGATATGGCACGCACTTCCGTGAATGTCCTAGGGAATTGCTTGGCTTCTGCAGTCATCGCCCGAAGCGAAGGGGAGTTGGTTGTGAGTGAAGTAGAAGAGTAAATGATTTTAATCCTTCATTTTTAATTCTTACTCCATAACCCTTTTCAAAAACTTCCCAGTTGCATTATCCTGCTGCTGTACAAGACCTTCGGGCGTTCCCGAAAAGAGAATGTGACCACCGTTTTGACCACCTTCAGGACCTAAATCAACAATCCAATCGGCGCATTTAAGGACGTCAACATTGTGTTCAATAACAATAACGCTGTGTCCAGCATCGATCAACGCATTGATCGCAAGGATTAATTTTTCAATGTCGTATAAATGAAGTCCAGTCGTTGGTTCATCGAAGATAAAAAGGGTAGAGGGTGAACCAGGTCCTTTGGATAGGAATGACGCCAATTTGATGCGCTGCGCTTCACCACCACTCAAAGTACTGGAGGATTGTCCCACTTTTAAATAGCCCAAACCAACATCAATCAAGGGTTTAATCTTCTCCGCAATCTTCTGCTCCAACTTGTCTGTTCCTTTTGCAAATAACTCATAGGCCGCCTGAATGTCTAGTTCCAACAAATCGGAAATGGTCAAGTCATGGTAAATGATTTCAAGCGTTTCTTGTTTGTAGCGCTTTCCCAAACAGGTTTCACACGGCAAGTGTACATCGGCCATAAACTGCATCCCAACAGTGATTTCGCCTTCTCCTTCGCACATTTCACAGCGACCACCCTCCACATTGAAGGAAAAGAATCCGGCCTTGTATCCTCTTGTTTTCGACAAAGGCAAACGGGCATACAACTCGCGTATGTCATCAAATGCCTTGATGTAGGTGATTGGATTGCTACGCGATGATTTACCTATGGGATTTTGATCGACAAATTCAACGGCTTTGAGCACCTTCAAATCACCCGATATCCCGGTGAAATCAGCCGATTCACTGTCGCCTTCGCCTAAGTGTCGTCGAACAGCAGGATACACTATTTCCCGAATAAGGGTTGATTTACCGGATCCACTGACCCCACTGATACAGACAAAACTGTGCAGCGGAATATCCACGGTGACATTCTTTAAGTTGTACTGTCGTGCCCCTGAGACAGTAAGTTTATTGTTGGCGCTTCTTCGTTTTTTTGGAATGGATATAACGCGTCTTCCGGTAAGGTATTCGGCGGTTAGACTGTTTGTTGCGCCCATCAACGCGGCATGGTTTCCTTGAAAAACAACCTCTCCACCATAGGAACCGGCCAGCGGACC
>CANGIC010000221.1 GCA_947453795.1 Flavobacteriales bacterium | reverse complement strand
TTGTATGATGGATTGTTTTTCTGCGGTAAGGTAATCAATAAACGCTTGAGCGGCAGGGAACATTCTTTTTCCTTTGATCCATACTACGTTCCATTCAGAAACAATTGGAAGTCCTTCAAGTGGCATGCTGAACAACTGACCATGATTTAGCTCGTTGCGTATCCCTATGATCGGCATAATGGAAATGCCCATATTCGCTTTTACTGCCTGCTTAACCGCTTCATTTGAGGTAAGTACCAATTTCTTTTTCACAGAAAGTCCATTCTTCTGAATATAGTCCTCCATAGCTTTCCTCGTCGCAGAACCCTCTTCCCTGAAAATGAAAGGGAGATCATCCGGCAAATTCTTAATGGATTTGATGTGCGGCATTGGTTGCCCACTAACAAGATGCAAACAATTTGACATCAAAGAAATTCGTTCCACATTGAGTGCTTCAGGCAATGTTGACAATAAGGAAAGATCCACTGAATTGTTGATGAGATCTGAGGTAATTTTTGATTTGTTGGATACATCCAATTGCAAATCGATGTCGGGATACTTCTGCAAGAAATCTGACAGCAAATAGGGAATCACATATTTACCCGTCGAAACAACAGACACTTTTAAGGTTCCGGAAACCTTTCCTTTGAACTTCGCTGTCTTGAAGTTCATTTCATTGACTTCGTTCAAGATCTTTTCTGCCGTTAACGCCACTTCTCTACCAAAATCTGTCACAAATAACTTGCGATTCACCACTTGTGTAAGTGGAATGTCAAACTGGTCTTGAAAATTCTTCAGCTGGATGGACACCGCAGGTTGCGACAAAAACAACTGTTGAGCAGCCTTCGTGATACTCTCATTCTGTACAACCTTTAAAAAGATGTTCAACTGATTCAATGTATAATTCATAAACAAGCGTTATAATATGGTTCCAAATATAAATAAAAACTTATGAATAAGAATTCCGAAATTTGAAAAAACATTGACGATAAAAGGTCAATACAACAACTCATCGAACAATGGATTTTTCAGGCAGAAGAATAGTCATTGCGACCATGCATCGAAAGGATGAAGTTATTGCGCCACTCTTGAAATCAGAACTTGATTTAATGCCTGTTGTCGATTTGTCAATTGATACTGATCAACTCGGAACATTTACCGGTGAAATCGAACGAAAAAAAGATCCACTCTCAACTCTACGAGAAAAATGCAACATAGCCCTCACTGCCAGTGGTTGCGACCTGGCCATCGGTAGCGAGGGATCATTTGGTCCACATCCATTTCTTTATTTCACTCCAGCCAATGACGAACTTGTGTTATTTATTGACAAAAAAAACAATCTTGAAATTGTTGAACGCGAGCTCAATACATCAACCAATTTCAATTCAACCTATGTTGACAATCTGATCGATTTGTTGGAATTTGCAGATCGGGCATTGTTTCCTTCGCACCACTTAATCATGAAGGCCAAAAATGAAAACTCATCTTTCTTGGAAAAAGGAATTCATGACAAATCTGTGTTGATCGAACATTTCACTCATTGTTTAACAACGTATGGAGGAGCGTATATTGAAACCGATATGCGCGCCATGTGCAATCCTACGCGGATGCAAAACATTCAATTGGCAACTGAAAAACTTATCCGTAAAATCAAGTCACTTTGTCCAAGTTGTGGTACACCTGGCTATAGTATTTCATTATCCATCCCTGGCTTACCTTGTCAGTACTGCATGAAGCCAACAAAATCAACTTTATACCACAGGTATCAATGTGTAAAATGTGCACACACCGTAGATCAGGCCTTCCCCTTTGACAAAGAATTTGAGGACCCTACCTACTGTGATTTTTGCAACCCTTAATAACAATGAAATGATAACAGACGATCTAGAACTAACGAAAATATTTCTTGACAACGAATACATCATTGGATTACCAACAGAGACAGTCTATGGGCTTGCAGGGAATATCCATAGCGAAAAGGCCATCAAATCGATCTTCGAACTGAAGAAAAGACCTTTGTTCAATCCGCTCATTGTTCATGTTAAAAACAAAAACGCGATCTCAACGGTTGCGCAAAACATACCTGACATAGCATATCAATTGGCTGAAGCCTTTTGGCCTGGACCGATGACATTAATTTTACCAAAGAAATCAGGCGTCAATGAGTTGATTACTGCAGGAAAACCTACCGTTGCGGTGCGTGTCCCGAATCATGAAAAAGCCCTTCAATTACTTGAGATTCTCGAGTATCCATTAGCGGCTCCAAGTGCGAATCCTTTTGGCAGCATCAGTCCAACAAGTGCCGAACATGTTCACCAGTATTTTGGAAAATCACTTCCCCTCATTCTTGAAGGTGGACAATGCACAAAGGGAATTGAATCGACTATCATTGGATTTGAAAAAGATCAACCCATTGTGTATCGACTTGGGACTTTGTCGCTTGATGAAATCGAATCCTTCTTGGGTGTAAAACTTAAACAGTCAACGCATTCTGCAGAGTCCCCTGAAGCACCAGGTATGTTGTCCAAACATTATTCACCCAGAACACCATTGATGCTAACTGATTCACTGGAAGCAACAATAGAAAAATGGCCAAATAAAAAAATAGGCGTTCTGACCTTTGGTCCACAGACTTTTGCACTTCACTGTCATTCTCACCTCATCCTTTCAGAAAATGAAAATTTAGAAGAAGCTGCATCGCGATTGTATGCTGCGCTGCATCAATTGGATGGACTCGATCTTGATCTCATCATTGCCGAAAAATTCCCCGAGTATGAATTAGGACAAACCATCAATGATCGCTTAATGCGCGCTTCGAAATAAGAACACATGGACTCCTAAAATCTCCGAATGAAAACAGTGATCAGAAATGCAACAATTGTCAATGAACACCATCAACAGTTTGGAGATGTACTCATTGCAGGAAATAGGATTGAGAAAATTGCTCCTTCGATTGGTCTCGACAAACGTGAAAAGATACATGAAATTGATGCGGATGGACTGCACCTTTTTCCAGGAATGATCGACGACCAAGTGCATTTCCGTGACCCTGGATTGACATGGAAAGCAGATTTGCATTCAGAATCAATGGCAGCTATAGCTGGAGGAATCACCTCTTTTATGGACATGCCCAACACGATTCCAAACGTGCTCACTCAAGAATTACTCGAAGATAAATACCGAGAAGCAGCGTTAAAATCGGTAGCCAATTATTCCTTTTTTATGGGGATATCAAAAGGGAATTTAGAGGAAGCGTTGAGAACGAATACGGAACATGTGTGTGGAATAACCGACGATGGATTGTACTTCGATGATGAAGAAGGAATCTTGGCCAATCATCCCGATTTTTTGGAGAAATTATTCTCACGCACAGAAACGCTTGTTGCCCTGCATTCCGAGGATGACGCGATTATACGCTACAACACTGAAAAATTCGCGGAGCTATTCGGAAATGACATTCCTCCGCAATACCATAGCATAATCCGCAATGCGAAGGCTTGTTCTATCGCGACAAAACGCGTTATTGACATCTCTAAAAAATTTGATAATCGACTTCATTTCTTCCACATTTCAACGGCAGAAGAAGCGCTGATGTTTGACAATAACGTGTCCATACGGGAGAAGCGAATTACAGCAGAAGCCTGTGTTCATCACTTGATGTTTAACACCCCCGACTACGCCGTTCTTGGAAATAAAATAAAATGGAATCCCTCCATAAAATCGGAATATGACAATAAAATACTCATTGAAAGTTTGAACAACGATCGCATAGATATCATTGCGACAGACCATGCGCCACATACCATTGCAGAGAAATCTGGGAATTATTTTGAAGCAAAGTCTGGCGGCCCATTGGTGCAACATGCGCTACCTGCCGTACTCGAACTCTACCACAATGGAAGTATGTCGCTCGAGAAAATAGTGGAGAAAACAAGTCATCACGTCGCTGAAATCTATCGCATTCGTGAACGAGGATATATTCGCGAAGGATACTTTGCAGATCT
>CANGIC010000220.1 GCA_947453795.1 Flavobacteriales bacterium | reverse complement strand
GTGTGGATATAATAGAAATTCTGATCGTTAAAAAACTTATGAATGGCATAAGCCACAGCGTGACGAATGCGGAATACCGCACCAAATGTATTCGTACGAAAACGCAAATGTGCTTGTTCACGCAAAAACTCCAAACTGTGTTTTTTTGGTTGCATGACAGTCCGCTGCACATCATCTGGATTCGCTTCACCGATGATTTCAATGGCCGAAACTTGCAATTCTACCGCCTGACCAGCACCTTGAGAGGCCACCAAAGTTCCCGTCAATCCAACAGCAGATGCTGTTGTGATTTTTTTCAAGAGCGCTTCATCAAATTGCTCAAAATCTACAACGGCCTGTATGGTATGTATGGTTGAGCCATCATTAATTTGAATGAATCTATTGCTTCGGAACGCCCGAACCCATCCTTTAATACAATAATCTTGACCAATAACTGGTTGTTTTAGAATCTCTGCAATCTCTGTACGCTTCATGTCCGTTTGGAATATGTGCAAAAGTAGTTAGAAATGAGTAATAGACGTTAAGATGTTAGGATATTAGGATTTTAAGACCAAGTAAAACTTCGATCGCTTTCTATCTACTTCTCGCTCTGAAATTGTTGAGGTTCCGAAGAAAATCTTGAAGTCACCACATTGGATAAAGGAAACTTCTTCGCTCTTTGAGCTTCGAAGGACAAGGGACTTCAAAAAGTGACGAGTTAATAATTACGAGTTACTAGTTGGGTACAACTTCGATTTTAAAGCTCTTAAGGATATTAAGAGATGGGACGAAAGATCGCTACGCTAATGGACTTTTAGATATCAAGATTTTAGGATTTCAAGACTTGATTGTTCTTCGATTAGTACGGCGTCAAATTCGTAATTCGTAACTCGTAACTCGTAACTCGCAACTCGCAACTAAAACATTACATCTTCATGATGATAAACTCCGTACGGCGGTTCTTTTGGTGTTCAGAATCGGGGCAAGTAGATTTCACTTTTCCCTCACATGGGCAATCCACCTTAAGTTTCGTTTCACCGTATCCTTTACCATAAATGCGCTCAGGATTGGTGATGCGTTTTTTAATGTATTCAGCCGATGCGTTCGCACGTTTCTCAGAAAGAGTTGTGTTCGCTGCGATGGTTCCACGACAATCTGTATGGGATCCCAACTCTACTGACATTGTTGGGTATTGGTTCATGATTTCAATGATCTTATTCAACTCGATGGCCGCATCTTTTCGGATGGTATATTTACCCACATCAAAAAGAATTGGCTTCAACTCGATCATCGACGCTAAATCCTGACCGACATCCAACTTAGAGAGAGAAACATCAATGATCTCATGAATATTGATTTGTCCCGGCTTGTTGATGGTATAGTCAAAATTGAAGGTTTCCTCAAGGTATCCCGCCTTACTTACTTCAACAATAAACGATAACTTATCCCCTAACTTTAATCCGTCCAGTGATTTCTTCATGTCACCCGTCTCAGGTGTGTTTACGACAAGAAATTCCGACTTGTCTTTGTTCAAAATTTTCACAGAGGCACCTTGAACTGGCAATCCCGTTCCTTTCTCAGTAATCAAACAGTAAAGGGAAATCGGCGCCATGGCCATATCGATAGATTCATGGATGTTGATTCGGCCTGGTTTGTTTACCGTATACTCAAAGGTGGCTATTTGACCGAGGTACCCGGGTTTGCTCAACTCAATTGTGTAGGATAATTTATCCCCGATTTTAAAGCCCGGCAATCCTTTTCTCAAATCGCCCGTTTCCGTTGTTAGTATCGACGCAAACTCCGACTTGTCTTGTTTCTGTAGAATTTTAATCGTCACTCCCGAAAGTGGCAATCCAGTTGTTTTGTCTGTCACCAAGCAATACAACGAAAGTCCTGGATCTTTCTCTAAAGTCATATCCGCCTGAACCAATTCAGCCAAGTCTTCGAAACCTCTTGTCGATACTTTTCGAGCGTTCGAATAATACTTCGGCATGCTATCGATGGCAATAGAATACTCCAATTCACGCTCTACATCGAATCCATATTTCCCTTGTGCATCCGTAATAATTGTGGCCAACACATTTCCAATAGAATCTTTCAAAAGGACAGGTGCTCCAGCTAGAATCTCACCCGTTTCTTGATCTGTAATGATTCCCTCCAAGCGAAGTTGAACTTTAAATGGCTTCAACAAAACGTATGAATAGATATCATCATCGCCATTTCCACCATCGCGATTCGATGAGAAATAGCCCGTTTTGTTGTCTGCATTCATTGAAATGGCAAAGTCATCATGTTGACCATTCATTGGTCGACCTGCATTGAACATTTTCCCAAATCCACCTTCTTTTTTCGGAACAACTACAAAAACATCCAAACCACCAAGTCCGATGTGACCGTTTGATGAGAAGTACAAAAATCCTTCGTTCGTGATCCAAGGGAACATCTCCTGACCTTCTGTGTTGATTGTGTTTCCTAGGTTTTTAGGAATCCCAAACGTTCCATCAGCATTGATCGTCACCGAATAAATATCCGCCCCACCAAATCCTCCTGGCATATCTGAAGCAAAATACATCGTTGAACCGTCTGCAGAGATTGTTGGGTGACCAATTGAATAGTCCTTTGAATTGAATGGCAGCTCCATTTCATTGGTCCAATTACCGAGAGAATCAACTGCTGCTTTTAGGAGTTTCAGATTCTGAATTCCTTTTCCATCGCGTTCCGCAAATCCTTTGGCAATATTGTTTCGTGTGAAGTATACCGTTTTTCCGTCTGGTGAAAAGCACAAAGGCCCTTCGTGGTAGCGCGAATTGATGCGCTTTGTGACCAACACTTCGTTCAATAACTCCTGATTATTGTCTGCTTGTGAACGATAAATGTCCAAGAAAAGTCGGCCGTTCCAAGACCACTCATTTTGCACCGGGATTTTCACTGTTCTTGATGAGATAAAATAAACATCAGAACTGTTGGGTAATGGATACCCTCCAAAATCAGCAGCGCTAGAGTTGTTCGTGATGTGTTTCACCGAGAAACGCTCCCCTTGTTTTTCAATCGCTGCAATATATGTCTTATTTTTTATGAAGGACTGAGCGCGAAGATCTGTGCCCAACGAATCAGAAAATTGTTGCATCCACAGGTCGCTTTCTGCGTATTTTCCGTTTTGCTTTAACGTTTGAGCATAATAGAAATAATCATCCAATTTTGCCTCTGGCGCCGCTACAACTTGCGCATAGTACAACTCTGCATTTTGCATGTCTCCCATTTGGAAATAGCATTGTGCCAAGTTAGATTTGAGTTGAGGCGTCTCTACCTCTGTACCAATGAGCTTGACATAAAGATCAGCAGCGTAGGCATAGGCAAGTTTACCAAAATAGGCGTCTGCTTTTTTCAGCTTTCCAGTTTGAGAAAGAGAAGGAAAACTAAGTAGCGCAATAACGCAGGCAAAAATTAAATTCTTAATTGTCATTGGATAATTTCTTAGAAATAACGTGGAGAACGAATTCCTTGTTTTTTAAACACGAAGTCGTAAGATGCCAACATTTCGAATGTGCCGTAGTTGTAGTTTCGGATCTGTTGAGTTCCAAAATCACTCGCCACACCCAATTTGAACTGCGGAGTAATTTGGTATTGCGCAAAAACGCCAAAAGCAGAGCCCACACGGTACATCAGACCAAACCATAATTTATCCTGATAGATTCCTGCTGAGCTAAGATCAATACTCACCGGCGCTCCAGCTGTCATTTTTACTTGTGCTGAAGGACGAATCTTCCATTGTGCATTAACAGGCACTACACCACCAAAAATGAAGTAATAATGGCGCTTTTCCAAACTTGTTTTGCTCAGACCATCGTAGCTGCGTTGCACGAATTTCGGGATGCTAAATCCAGCAAATAGTTTTGAGGAATGGTAATAGACACCTAGTCCGAAATTTGGATTTACGCGATTTGTTACGTTCGTCAATAATTTGGGGTCGTTGGGATCAGTGGTTTGCAATGTAGATGTACCAACATTAATAATATTCGCACCT
>CANGIC010000219.1 GCA_947453795.1 Flavobacteriales bacterium | reverse complement strand
AGTTCAATTCAAAATCCAGGATATACGATCAGTGGGAATACGATTACATGGACATTGAACTCTTCCATGACAAGCTTTTCAAGCAATGATGTCATTAACTTCTCGATTCCAAGTGGTCTTCCGAGTGGAACACAACATTACTTTACTTCGACAATCACGCCTTTGGGTCAAACGGATTGCAGTGATTTAAACAATGCAGGTACACTCCTTCAAATAGTTGGAAATAGCTATGATCCGAATGTAAAAACGGTGCAACGTGCAGAAATGTACCAAACCTTACCTTTTCCAGTAGCATATTTGGATGCCAATGTATATGATGATTTGGTATACACCATTTGTTTCCAAAATACAGGAACAGCACCAGCTCAGAATATCTACATTCTAGATACCTTGAGTAGCTATTTAGATTGGTCAACTTTTGAACTCATTGAATCAACACATCCAATGCAAGTGATTAATCTTGGCAATGGGCAAATGCGTTTCGAATTCCCTCAAATTTGGCTTGCAGACTCTACCACAAATGAACCAGAAAGTCATGGTCACCTCGTTTACAGAATTCGTGAGAATTCAGGGTGTATTCCAGGAACTGAAATTAAAAACACGGCTCACATTTTCTTCGATTGGAATGATGCCATCGTAACGAATACTACTTATAACATCAATGAATTGTTTGAAGGAATAGATGAAAACAATGAGAACAATCTTTATGTGTATCCAAATCCAACTACACACACCTTGAACATAAAAATCGCTGGTGAATTTGATTATCAATTACTTGATATGGAGGGTAGAAGCGTAATTTCAGGTAAGGGGTCTAACACTGCCCAATTGCAGTTAGAATCGTTTAATACAGGGCTGTATTTGTTCACTGTGAATGGCGAATTTGGGACAAAAACCATCCGCGTCACTAAAGTAAATTAGTGTTTAGATGAGATTAACAATAGTCTTCTGCGCATTCAGTTTTTGGAAT
Source organism: Flavobacteriales bacterium (assembly GCA_947453795.1). Taxonomy (GTDB): domain Bacteria; phylum Bacteroidota; class Bacteroidia; order Flavobacteriales_D; family Crocinitomicaceae; genus M0103. Next base: position 3,079 of record CANGIC010000219.1, on the reverse strand, counting down.
TTTTCGCAAAGCACACCGATTTATCTTGAAGGTGAGACGCAAGGCACCTCATACCATATCACGTATTACGACAGTAGTCAGCGCGATGTACAAGGGGACATTGAAGAGATCTTGGCAGACTTCGATTATTCCGTTTCCACCTATAACCCCTATTCGCTTATTTCTCGGGTCAATCGAAATGATACGACGGTGAAAGTGGATGCGTATTTCATCACTTGTTTCAATAAGGCCAAAGAAATTTGGAAAAATACAGATGGAGCTTTTGACCCTACCGTTTATCCTTTAGTGAATGCTTGGGGATTTGGTCCGGGAAAAAAGCAACACATTGAACAAGAGGTAATCGATAGTATATTAGTCTTTGTCGGATTTGAGAAGGTTGAATTGGTAGGAAACAAGGTTGTAAAGAAAGACCCACGCCTTGGACTCGATTTCAATGCCTTTGCTCAGGGCTATTCCGTGGATGTCATCACTCAGTTTTTATTGTCGAAAGGCATTAAGAATTTTGTCGTTGAAATTGGGGGAGAGGTATACGCCCATGGGAAGATGGAGAACAATGGGTGCTGGCTTGTTGGCATCGAAGAACCAACGGATAATCAAGAAACGAACAATGAATTGTACCTCATCGTTGAACTTGAAAATCGTGCTTTGGCAACATCAGGGAATTACCGCAAGTACATCATTGAGAACGGTGTGAGATACGCGCACCACATTGATCCAAAAACAGGTTATCCAGCCAAAAACAACTTGTTGAGTGCATCCATCCTTGCGACGGAATGTATCTCCTCTGATGCGAATGCCACAGGAGTATTGGTGATGGGATTAGAAAAAGCAACTGCATTTCTTCAAACTCATCCTGAACTTCAGGCCTATCTCATTTATTCCGATGAAAATGGCAATTACAAAGTGTATCAAACACCGGGAATGAAATCCATCATCGTAGGTAGGTAAATAAAAAAAGGCACCCGCTTGGATGCCCTTCATTTCTGTAGAACTGAATATTATTTGTTCAAAACGATCTTACGTTCAGTAGTCAAAATGCCGTCTGAAATGTAGATGAAGTATAGCCCATTTTTGAATGCTGTCAAGTCGATACTGATCGTACCACTTTCATTCACTAGGTCTTGCGTGTATATTTGTTCACCCACTGTATTTACCACTTTCACCGATGTCGCCTTTGCATAATCAATGTTAAAAAGTCCATCCGTACTAGGGTTTGGATAAACAGAAACTCCAGTCAAAGCGTTGTTCTCTTCCACTCCTGCAGCAGATGGCAACCATTGCAATGAAACATTAGAGAAATTCGCGTCAGTCGCTGGTGTTTGAATATCAGAATTTGGTCCTTTCACGAAAGTAAATGACTTCGTTACGGTGCTAGAGCCGTGATTCCATGTTTCTTGAATGGTCACTTTATATGTTCCGTCAGGCACAAGTACACCACTTGCGTTGGTTCCATCCCAAGTGATGGTCTTCGTACCAAAACTCGAAAGCGTAGCTCCAGAGGTTGCTCCCACAACATTACAAGATGCCGCCAAACAGTTACTCGATGCACCACCAGAATTCGTTGCGAATGTTGGCAAATGGTCTTTGGTTCCTGCACCGGCATTTCTAATTTTTGTCTTCACAAATGCCCCTGTGGAGGACTGAATCCATACAGCAAGAACATTTTTGTTTCCTGTGTAACAAGGGCTATGTGCTACTTGAGTAAAGGTAAATGTCAATGTTCCATAGGTTTGAGCAAAGGCAGTTGCGGAAATAATCACTGCTGCTATCGCCATTGTTAGTTTGTTCATGAATTTTTTCATTCTAAAAGGTTATAAGGTAATAGTACAAATTTATGAACTTAATTCATTATTCAGATAGAGTTGTATTTCATTTCTTCACTTTTTTAGCATTAAATAGAATGATTCTAATTAGCGCATGGACTTGGTAAAATCCACCAGTGGGCATAACCTTCGCGCCGAATTTCGGTCTCATAATCTGAACATGCTTTTTTTGTTTCACCTAACGATATGTAAATCAGCGCTCTTTTATAATAGTACAGCGCGTTATTCGGATCCCGGTCGATGGCAGAATTCAAATCGGTGAGCGCCTCCTGTACTTTCTTTTGCTTGAGATGAATCTGCGACCGAAAATAATAATGCTTGGCATCAAGCGAATCTTTCACAATGGCTTTATTGCAGAAGAGTAGGGCTTGATCCAATTGATGTAAATACACATTCAAGAGTGCAAGTTGATGATCTGCCACAACGATTTTTTGATCCGTAATCAACTTTTTTATTGAGTATGTGTAGTCCGTTAATTTGTGCTTTTTCGATTCTGCAATAGGATAATCCATTTCGAAAAAAGGATTCAGTCGAATGGCTTTTAGATAGTTGGAAAGGGCAGCGTCAAAAGAATGATTTTCTGCTTGAATGAAACCCAGGTAATAATAAGATTGAACATTGCTTGAATCTATAGATACCGCCATTTCGAGGTCTTTTTCTGCCCATAAAAAGTCTTTTTGTTTGACTTTAATCCATGCGCGGTGAATGTACGCATCTGCATGTTCAGGATTCACGCGAATGGCATCGGTGTAATCAATTAAGGCACCCAGATCATCCTTCATGTTCTCTTTTATCCTTCCCCTGAAATAGTGCGCATCCGCATTTCCGTCTTCGAGCTGAATTACCGAGGTGTAATCTTGAATGGCCTTGTTAAACTCTTTTTTTTTCTCCCAAATCATTCCCCGCAAGAAATAACTATCCACATGCTCGGAATCAATTGCAATTTGCTGCGTAAAGTCGACAATAGCGCCTTCGTAATCTTCAATTAGGTCCTTTACATATCCACGATCAAAATAAGCACTTTCATCTTCAGGATTCAACGAAATAATTTCTGAGTAAAAGAAAATGGCACTATCGTACTCTTTTCGATGAAAATGCTCAGCGGCACATTCGTTGTACTCCTCCGCTAACGATTGCCCGTCCACATTTGTCAGATGAGCGACACATAAAAGTGCCAAAGTCAATCTCAAAACCATTTATACTCTTTCCGTTTTCATTTGTAACTCGTAACTCGTAACTCGTAACTCGTAACTTGT
>CANGIC010000218.1 GCA_947453795.1 Flavobacteriales bacterium | reverse complement strand
TAAAATCAATAAAGCGGCATTCAATTTTCGTGTTTCCATAGCGCTAAAATTTAAGTAATACATGAATAAACATAACCTTAATTCTTGAATAAAAAAAGCATTTTCTGTACTATGAGGATTTCATGAAGGAAAAGTTACAGCGGCTTGATCAACCAACCTTAACTTTAATTTTATAGTAAAATTGGTATTTATAAAATTTATTCACCACATAATTAATTTGTTTTTTATTATATTTATATCAATATATTAAATAAAAAACTGTATTTTAAGTTTTAAATTATAAAATTAGTCGAATGAAAAACATACTCACACTCATCTTCGTTTCATTCATTTTAAATTTTTGGGGTCAAGTAAATTATTCAACTTTGGATTACAACAGTACATCAGCATTTTTGTCTGACGGTGGATTTTTGATGCATAATCCGCAACCCTTCTCAGCTGGCTATGAGGTTCCGAAAGGATCTGGTTTGAATTCCATTTTTTCAGCTTGCTTTTGGTTCGCGGCAACAGATGGGGCTGGCCAATTACACGTTGCCGCGGTGAGACCAAACGGCGATTCTGACTTATTCCCTGGTCCATATTCATCATTGAATATGTACTCAAACCCATCTTACATAGGGGAATATTCGCCAGCATTATGGACAGTGTCAAAATCTGAAATCGATTACCACATAGCAAATTATCTAAATTCAGGTTATTCCATGCCAGCATCAATTTCTGATTGGCCAGGAAATGGTTATTTTGCATTAGGAACTGCTCAAAACCTAGCCCCTTTTGTAGATGTTAACAATGATAATATTTATTCTCCAGCATTGGGTGACTTTCCAGATATTCGGGGAGACAAGGCGACTTACATTATCTTGAATGACGCAGCCGATGTGCATCCAACTGGTGGTTATCCATTAGGAATTGAAGTACACATCATGGCATATCAATTTTCATCAACCAATTTTATTGACACAACCACTTTTTTAAACCTTCGCGTATTCAATAGAGGAGGAAATATTTACTCCAATTTCCGGGTCGGTTTTTCCATGGATGCCGATATTGGAAATCCAAACGATGATTATATCGGTTGTGATACTTTAAGAAATCTCATTTACACATACAACGCAGACAATATGGACGAGTCTGCCTCAGGAAACCCAAGCTTTTATGGTTCAAATCCTCCAAGTATCGGCATGGTAAGTTTGAATAACCCCATGAAAGTTGTGGGTGGTTTTTCTAATGCCGCACAATACCCGTATCAGGATCCGTACTATGCCACTGACTATTGGAATTATTTAAATGGAAAATGGGAAAATGGTTCAAGTTTTTACTTTGGCGGATTAGGATATACTGGGACAAATGGAGTTACAACGACACCAACAACTTATTTGTTCAGCGGCAATCCATATACGGGAACTGGTTGGTCTGAACTCACAAATAATAATGCTGCAGGTGATAGAAGGTGTTATATGTCTCTTGACTCAGTTGATTTTAATTCAGGAGATGTTCTTTGTAACGATTTTGCGATTATTTACAGCAGAACAGGTGATCATCTTGAAAATGTACAAGGCGTAATCAATACCGCCGATTCAGTAAAACAATTCTTCCTTACACAGGAATTCAATTGCAGCCAAATGACATTGGGTGAAAGTGAATCTGAACCAATGAAAGTGAACGTTTTTCCTAATCCAACCACAGGAAAAATTACCATTACTGGAATACCTAACCCATCAAATTGTGCAATTACCATCCATGATGTCTATGGAAAAACACTGAATCAAGATCTGAATTGGAATGGCAAGAACTTAGAAATAAATTTAGGAGATAAAAAAGGAATCTATTTTGTGAACGTGAGTACCAATGGAACGTCCCAAACTTTTAAATTGTCTGTTCGTTAAACTTCTAATCAAAAAAGAAGATGCCAAAACGTGGAAATGTTCGATTAAATGAATGCGGATAAATAGCTGAAATAGTTGTCTAATTCTCAAACCTTCACCACAAAATGTTCCTTTCTTTGCTGTGGTCTTCGCACAACCATGCCCATGCGGAAAAAATCCATCGTGACATGGAACTTCGGATCTGCAATGATTTTTTGCCACGCAACAAACATCGACGCACTCCAGCGGATATCGTCTAGAATAAAAATGGTGTCATCGTGTGTATTGTTTTTCAATGCCTCGAGATAACGCAATAGTGCCTCACCATCGTGATGACCATCTATGAAGACAAGATCAAAGATTTCTTTGGGATTTTGGGCGAGGTATTCGTCAAAGGTTGAATTGATCAATGTACAATTCTCCACCTTCGCGCCTTCAAGCATTCGACGCGCTGCGGCCTGGGTATTGGCGCAGGCATCAATCGTCACGACATTTCCCTCTGGATTTCCTTTCGCCATACAATAGGTGCCAACACCGAGAGAAGTACCAAATTCAAGGATGTTTTTTGGTGAATAGAACCGTGAGATTTGAAACAACAAGCGACCAAACTTCCCCTTTGAGGAACTTACCCGATAAATATCCTTCACTTTACGATTATTCGAAAGTCGATGTGACCCCACACCTTGATCGTTTACCTCAACGATTTCAGTACTTGCCTTGCACAAGGATTCAATGGATTTTAAACCCTCAACAACGTCTGGATCTAACGAAATTCGCTGGCATTCATCGGTAAAGGCATAGACAAAAGGAGAATGAGTACCATGTCTTCCCTTGGCATTCCAACGATATTTTATAATTTCGGTGACGATATTCACAGTACAAAGAAAAACAATCTCTCGCAGTAATGAGTCAGTCCCCTTCGGAATCATGGATCAATGAGCAACGAACACTTGTTTTTCGGGAAAATCCATCCTTAAAATTGGATGCTCCTTGTACACCAGAACATGGAATAAAAGTACTTTCCGATCAAGAACGTGCGCAATTCATGATGATTTTTGATGCTGAAAAGCGTGAGCTCGTGTATTTCATTCCAGCATCTGGATCAGGATCCCGCATGTTTCAATTTATCCATGACTTCTTGATGAACCCGAGTTATGAGAAGCGTGGTCCGATCGAACGATTTCTTACGCATTTATCTTCTTTTGCATTCTACCAAAGTCTGTCCGAAGAAATGCAAGCCGTAGTACTTTCTAAAAAAGACCGCTACAGTGATTTACTTACCTTTCTTCTCGAGAAAAATGGTTTGGCACTTGGACATTTACCCAAAGGGTTAATCCCTTTTCATAGTGTAGGAACCAAAACGATCAATGCTTTCCAGGAACATGTCTTGCAGGGACTTGAACTTTCCGAACATAACGTATCCTTTCATTTTACTGTGCAAGAAGAGTTTCATGCAGAAATTAGACGCTCTGTAACGACAACGGCTCCAAATGCAAGACTTTCTTTCTCAGACCAATCGCATGACTCCGATGCCATCGCTTTTACTGAAAGTGGATTAGCACTAATGGAAGGCAATCAACATGTTCGCCGTCCTGCTGGACATGGTGCTTTGTTATCAAATTTGAATGCCTTAGAAAACGAATTGATATTTGTTAAGAATATTGATAACATTCAACATCCTGAAAAATCTGAATCGTCTTTTGCCACCTTAAAAATACTTGGCGGCCTTCTCATTGAACTGAAAAATGAAGCACAAAAACTCTTTGAAAACCCAAGTATAGAGCGACTTAGAAATTTAAACCAACGTTTTGGATTGTTCGACAATACCGTTGTAGAAAATTGCAGCGACTCCGCACAGATTTGCGCCTTATTGAACCGACCCTTTCGCGTTTGTGGGATGGTCCGCAACGAAGGTCAGCCTGGTGGAGGTCCATTTTGGGTCAAGGATTCAGCAACAGGCACAAGAACAAAACAAATCGTTGAAAAAGCACAAATAGCATCCACACCAGATCAGTTGGACATTCTCTTAAGGAGCAGTCATTTCAACCCTGTACTCATGGCGATTTCTCCCTATTCGTTGACAGGAGAGAAGTTTGATCTTTCACATTTTGCTGACCCGTCCGCATTTTTCATCGTTCGAAAAGACCACAATGGCACCCCGGTCCGTTACATTGAATTGCCAGGATTATGGAATGGAAGCATGGCGAATTGGAATACACTTTTTGTTCAAGTGGATTC
>CANGIC010000217.1 GCA_947453795.1 Flavobacteriales bacterium | reverse complement strand
TTGCGCACAACTTTCATGATGCGCCGCATGTTTCGCGCATTCGATGGCACATTCTTCACAGATCATGGCACATAACAAATGGATGTCGTGGCTAAATCGTGATTTTCGGGCATCGAAACGCGCACATAGCGCACAAATATCCGCGCAGTCACGACAGAGGAGAATGCACTCTCGATTTCCCGAAGCAATGCAGTCTGTAATGGACATTTCACAGGAGATCACGCAAGCCAGACAGGCATCGACGCATTGACTATTTTCTTTCATGGGGAGCGGTTTTAATGAATTGTATGCGGTAAAATTCACCCTTTCACTGCACCTAAACCATGATAGACATCACGCAAAAAATTGATTAATTGAACAGCCCTTCAAAATACGCTGGCACAACCGTTTCGAAGGTCATTTCTTTCTTTTTAAACGGATGCGTGATGCGCAACGAAAAGGAATGCAACGCTAAACGTTGGGGACCTTTTTCCGGAGTGCCGTACATTTTATCCCCGAGAACAGGATGACCTTTTTCCGACAAATGCACCCTGATCTGGTGTTTCCTCCCTGTGAACAACTCGATTTCTAATAAACTCAGTGCTGTGTTTTCTTTCAACACTTTAAACCCCGTTCGCGCCAATTTTCCTGCAACAATATCTTTCGTGGAATACACCCTAAACGCTTTGTTTTCCGTAAGGTAAGAGGAATATTCACCCTGTTTATATTTTAATTTCCCATGAACAACTGCGAGGTATTTTTTACCGAAATTTTTCCAATTTTCTTGCAGAAAGGTCTTGGACTGTTCATTCTTGGCAAACACTAAAATGCCGGAAGTTTCACGGTCTAATCGATGTACCACATACACGCGGTTTTTCGAGCGCGAATTCCCTTTCATCACATACTCATTGAGTAAAAAATGAGCGGTGCGTTCCTTTTCACGATCAGTTCCAATCGTCAACAAGCCCGGCGCTTTATCCACGACGATGATTTCTTGGTCTTCGTAGAGAATAGTCAAGCCACTTGGCTGGTATTTTTTTGGAGGAAGTTTCGGTGCTTTATTGTCGTTCATGAACAGGATAAAAGTGGACAAAGGTAAGTCAACACTACTTAATATGGCTTTTTAAAATCCTTGATTGCTTTATGCGAACCATCGCACGATGGCATTCGTTTCGACAAACCACAGATACAGTCGTCAATTCCTTTGCATTTTAAAATACGTGATTTATACTTTTCGATGCGTGAAGAACGTGTTTCTGCCTGTTTTGCTGAAGAAAAATGCAGGATATACGCACGCTGCCTTCCGGGTGTCAATTTTTCAAATGCTTCTTGAAACTCGGCGCTTTTGTCAAAGGCCTCCGCCAATTCAGCTGGATAAGCTGGTGAAGCCACGTCCGTTTTGGGAACTTTCAATCCTGCCTTCTCGATTTCGATGGCCTCGAAAATGTATTGTTTAATTTCAGTTCGAAGTGCATTTATCTGCTCACAATCGGTAAAGCGAATCATCCGCATGCCTTGTGTATTCTCACCTGCGCGAGCGAGAATCTTCGCATGATCTGCAAGCAACGCTCCTTTGAAAAATGCAAGAACACTATACGCTTTGAATGAGCTCACAAATAGAACATTCTTCCCGTTCATCGAATAACAGGGTTGGCGCCATTTGAATTCTTCCGTTAAATGGCAATCGAGCACAAGCTCACGAAGAAGTTTCATTTCTGCTTGCCACTTTTTCGCTTTTTCTAAAAATTCATCTACCTGTGGATTCATATTTCTGACTTGCCGATTTGATGATGAAGGATTTGTCCATTGCCATTCGTTATATATTCTTGTGCGATCTCAGCTTTATGTTTACTACTTTTTGTTGGTGAAATAAACACCCATCGCAACGAATGCAATAAAGGTCAGCACATTTAGCAAAAGCAAAGCTATGCCTTTTAATAAGTAGGTAGGATAAGATCTTCTCGCCCCTAAAATCGCAAGGTAAAAGATTACCACCAAATTCACGAGTGCAGCAAACACAAAGAAATAAAATCCTACAAATAAGAATTCAACATTACCTGAGCCGATAAAAGCCAATGCTAAAACCAAGGGTACAAGAAAAGTAACCAGTGCGGTATATTTAGCAATTGAAGGGATTTTAGTTTCGTTCATTAGAACATTTATCGATTATTGTCATTTTAATTCGCGTTTGAATATACCACCTTTTATCAATTTGGGGATTTAATCGCGCTAATTAAAAGTTCAAATTGTAGTATTCACTCTTTCCAATGTAATGCTCATATTTTTGTCCCATGCCATTGGTCACATACCCCATAATGACTTCTGATTTTCGCTTTCCTTTTGACGTGGTATAAGCCATCTCAATTTGGCAATCGTGCTCAATATCAATCCAAATGGTCTCGGAGTCGCCATTTTCCAATAGGTCCAATTGTTCATCTTCGCAACCGGTAATTTTTATATTTCGGATGTTCCCACCAGTATGATTGATCAAGGTCACCCGCATGATACTCGTGAAATAGATGCCAATGGCAAAGAAAACAATGGCTGTTGGAATGTTCAACAACAAGTAGACACTACCCTTTCCTCCAATAATGGCCAGAAAAATCATGATGATGACATTGATAATTCCCGCACCGAAAAAATAGTAAAGTCCGACAAAGCCATACTGCATATCCCCTGTGAATACATAGGCCAAGCAAATCAGCAATGCGATGAGAAATGTAAAGAGGGTAGTATATTTTGCTAAGGGATGAATCATTCTGGCTCGATAATTTTAATTCTTCACCCTTAATTCTTAATTCTCCTTATACACCACCTCAAACACCATCACAGTATTCCCCGTATTTGGGACAGAATCCTTTCCTTGGGAAGTCGTAACCAACTGCTTGCCATCGGGAGAAAGCGCCATACCAACCGGGAATTTTGCGGCATTGACCTCTGCGATTTTTGTCATGGTCAAGGCATCAATGACCACCACTTTGTAGGCGTCATTCACACAGGCAAACACATACTTTCCGTCATCTGTCACATCAATGGTACGTGCACCAGGTCCCACCGTAACTGTTTCCCACTTCTTGAAAACAAGTTTGGAATTGTCGTCAAATCCTTGCGCGAAGATATCTTCCAACTTCGCTTTTTGAACCACGCCAAACTTGTTTGAGCTCATCATCAGGTAGCCGTTGTTAATCACCAAATGGCGCAGATTTGCATACGCACCGGTGATTGTTCCAATGTAAGCACGACTATCTACATCTATGACAGCGATTCCTTCACCTCCCATCTTGGCAATTAGCAATTTGTTGTTATCTGGTGTAAACACGGTTCCTCTCAAGCAATTCCCGCATTCTGAGTCACGGTCTGAGTCGGCAGAAAAATCCATTTCAAGTCGCTTGTCCACAACAATATGTGCCACATAGGTGAAGTCCATTGGATTTTTTCCAGTTACATCGATCAATCCAACCGTGTTGTCACCCCAATGCGTTACCGCAATAAATTTGTTGTCGGATGAACAAGTAATCATTTTCGGCAGTGGACCTGAAGGCATGACGCGCACGATTTCATCTGTTTCAGTGTCAATGATCGCAATGGCTGATGGAGATTCTGCCTTTGGATCCCAATTGCGACGGTAGTAGGTCACCCAAAGGTATTTTCCATTGTGCGACAAACAACTTTCAACTGGCTTACCCAGAAAGTGATTGTATTCTTTTCGTTCTTGCTTGAATTTGTAATCGAACGCTGTGTTGACATTGTCCTTGAAAAGGGAATTGTTAGACTCATTGAATTCATGACGAATTTCCTTCAGTTTTTCGAGTGTTTTCGAATCAAAAACGATGGTGGTATATCCCTCCAATGAATTGACATAAAACTTAGATCCATCTTTGGAGTAGGTCACCGACTTTGGTGAATTGACGGCTGGTTCATAGACCGCTAATGGATCTTTCGGCGCCATTGTTCTACTTTGAATCACCTTCACCAGCTTCAGTTCCTTGAAGTTTGGTCCTTCGACCAATTGCACTTTTCGGATTGAATCTTCAGGTGATGCCAATTTACCTTCACTTTCTGCGGCATTTCCGCTAGAACATGCCACAGCGGTAAATAAGAAAAACCCAAGATTAATCCCAACCAAATACTTTTG
>CANGIC010000216.1 GCA_947453795.1 Flavobacteriales bacterium | reverse complement strand
GTATCTCTCTTCGTATCTGGAGTTTCACTCGCACAAAGTGTTGGAATCAATACCACCGGTGCAACTGCAGATCCATCGTCGATGCTCGATATTTCATCTACATCAAAAGGTATTCTTGTTCCGCGCATGCTGATGTCGGAGCGCGATGCAATTGTGAATCCAGCTACTGGACTATTGATTTACCAAACGGATAGTAACCCAGGTTTTTACTATTATAATTCTTTTGCATGGGTTCAAGCGGTTGGTCCAGCAGGTCCTGCGGGTCCTCAAGGGGCTTCTGGACTTAATGCCGGAACTACAGCCGGGAATACCACCTATTGGAACGGAACAGCTTGGGTGCTGAACAGCTCAAACATTTACAACAATGGGGCGAATGTAGGTGTTGGAACGGTTTCTCCAACGCAAAAATTGCATGTGGATGGGAACATCATGATGACAAATACCAACCTAGGGGTGATGCTCGAAGCAGCGGATCGTCCGTTGATTACGCGTGGTTGGGATGCGTTCACCAGTGGAACATACAACACGCTAGGACGATGGGGATTGTTCATGGAGCCATCTACCTTGGTGTTGGGAACTCCAAACATAGGGGGGAATGGTAATGTTGCTTTTCGTCGCTTTAATGCCGATGGAACATCAACAACGACCATGTTCATGAATTCAAATGGATACATGGGGATTGGTTCAAATGCACCAGGAGCGAAACTTCAAATCGACCACAATGCAGCAAGTACATGGGGAACAGCAATTTTATTGAACGAAAGTGCTGCGGGTAACTCAGACGGAACGAAAATCGGATTTGACAAATACACGCCAGATAAACGTTGGACCGTAGGTTTGTTGAATGGAAATACAGAAACGGGCTTTGGAATTAATGAAGACGGTGGTATCAATGGGTACGGAACAACACGCATGTATTTCCAAGCAGGTGGTAATGTTGGTGTGGGTACCAATGCGCCAGGTGCAAAATTAGATGTAAACGGAAGTGTGAAAATTGGTGGTGGAACAGTAATCGCCAAAGCAGAAACTGGTCAAGCAACAGTGGGAACTGGAGCTGCGGGTGTGAAACAAATCGTCATCACCTTCCCAGTGGCATTTACCACTCCGCCAATTGTAGTGGTTACGCCACAAGGTGTTGGAGCAGTGACAGAAACATTCGTAGCGACAGTGAACCAAGTTACAGCGACACAGTGTACGGTGAATATCGTCCGTTCTGATGTCCCGGGTGCTGCATGGACACAAAACTTGTTGCTGAACTGGTACGCGTTTCAATAATTGAGGCATTCATCGGAATTAAAAACATTTGTTCAACAATTCAATGCCTTGATGTATGAAAATAAATAAAAGATATGATGCCTATTTACTGCTTCGCTTTAGCACGATAGGAATCTTGGCCAGCGTTCCATTTTTTGGGTCAGCTCAAATCGTGTCCGACGGTGCCAATTTAAAAATAGTATGCTCCGGAAGTCCGCAAATTGTGGTGACCGATTTATCTTATAAAAACGACGCTTCCTCAACACATTTCGTGGCTGGAACTAGTAAGGTTATTTTTAATGGTAATGGCACAGCAACAGAAACAATCAATAGTACCGCTGGATACACGACAGAATTTGGTGATGTCACCCTCGACCGCACGAATGGTTTATTGTTGCAGGCGCCGATCAATGTTACAGGAACCTTGTCATTAACAAACGGTTTATTAGACATTGCTGGCTATACCTTAAATATGCAAGCAAATCCAATCGTCGGAGGATCACCGCTTAGTTATATAAAAACATCTGGAACTGGAACATTAAACCGTTCAGTTGGCGCAACAGCAGTTGATTATCCAATTGGCGCAGCTGCCTACAATCCAGCCCGGTTGATAAATACTGGAACAGCAGATGTGATATCTCTGCGCGTAGTCGACAATGTAACGAACGATGGAACTGCGCTTGGATTAACCACAACAGAAGCCGTTGTCAATCGTACGTGGATGATTGGTGAAGAAATCGCTGGTGGGACCAATGCGACCATTCGTTTGTATTGGAATGGAGCAGGGGAGGAAATCAATGGTTTTGCCGCGACTAACGCCTTCATGGCACAATATGTTAGCGCTTCTTCTATGTGGGATAATCTTGGAGGTAGCATGGGGACTGGTTATATAGAAACATCAAACAATACTGCATTATCTCCATTTACAATTTCCTCTTCGAACACTTTTGCTCCTTTGGCGATAAATGAGTTGAATTTTGACTCGTTTTCATTTACGGCCTATCCAAATCCAAGTACTGGAAATTTCAATGTGAAATTAGAAGGTATTGCACTTGATGGAAATGCACAATTGAACATTACGGATGTGAATGGCCGATTGATGCGATCCATGGAGCTTGAAAATTCAACGATGGTATATACTATTTCAGAGAACAACCTGTCGCCAGGAGTCTATTATTTACAAATCCAACAGGGCGAATTCAAGTCATCTGTATTGAAGCATACCGTTCATTAATAGAGAATTACTTAGGGTAAAAGGGTTTGCGAAAGTGAACCCTTTTCTTTTGTAGGATAGTTGAAGAGTTATCCATTCTTTATTTCTCAAATTTTCACTTAGAATTCTGAAAAATAAATGTGAGTGATAAAAAAATCATAAATAGTTAATATAAAGCCAACTATTAACCAATTTTGACCGACTTATAGCGTATTCTTAATATTGACTTAATTTTTTCAACTTTAATGCGACTCAATTTGGCCACTCTGGTGTGTTAATTTGAGATAAAAATTCCCGATATGGGAAAAAAGGGATGAAAAAAGAAGGTGGAATAAAGTGTAAAGTATTGATTACTAATGGCTTTAACAATTTATTAATATAAGGCATTAAAATTGACAATTAACTTCATAATCGTTTAGACCACGAGAAATTTAACAAGTAAACTGTTTAAAATGAAAAAAACACTATTCTTTGTATCACTTTTAGCAAGTACGATAGCAACTGCTCAAAATGTTGGAATCAACGGAACTGGAGCGCTTCCAGATGCGTCTTCCATGTTGGATGTGTCATCTACGACAAAGGGTTTTCTCACCCCGCGCATGACGCTTGCTGACAGAAATGCCATTGCAACGCCTGCAACAGGATTACTGATCTATCAAACAGACAATACACCTGGTTTTTATTACTTTAACGGAACAGCTTGGGTTCAAGCCGTAGGTCCTGCGGGTCCAGCTGGTGCGAGTGGTTCACTTTCTGCTGGAACAGCCGCTGGAAATACTACGTATTGGAATGGAACAACGTGGGTGCTGAATAGCGCGAACATATACAACAATGGAGCGAACGTGGGAATCGGTACGGTTGCCCCAACGCAAAAATTGCATGTGGATGGAAACCTTATGTTAACAAATTCGACGAATGGTGTCATGCTTAACGCATCCGATCGTCCCTTGATTACAAGAGGTTGGGATGCGTTCACAAGTGGAGGATATACGGGCTTAGGTCGATGGGGACTTTTCATGGAAGCGTCTACATTGGTTTTGGGTACACCGAATCTTGCGAACAATGGAAATCTTGCTTTTCGTCGCTTTAATTTAGATGGAACTTCAACAACGACCATGTTTATGAATTCGCTTGGTTACATGGGGATTGGAACATCTACTCCAGGTGCATCATTGAACGTTATTCATCCAACGGCCAGCACAACACCAACAAAACCAACAGGAAACTGGGCGGCAATTATTGAGAACAATCAAGATGGAAACGATGCAAGAAACGGATTGTCAGTTGTAACAAGATGGGGTGGGCCTGAATCGAAAATCTTCGAAGTGGCCTCATATTGGAACGGTTCGGCTCAGGCCTATACACCGGCTATGACTGTTCTTGGAAATCGATATGTAGGTATTGGAACTTCAACTCCTGGAGCACTACTTCAAATTGATCACAATGCAGCAAGCACATGGGGAACAGCCATTTTATTGAATGAAAATGCAGCAGGGAATGCCGATGGTGCAAAAATTGGTTTTGACAAATACTCTCCTGATAAACGTTGGACAATCGGATTGTTGAATGGTAACACAGAGACAGGATTTGGAATTAACGAAGATGGTGGAATCAATGGATATGGAACAACTCGAATGTATTTTAAAGCTGGAGGTAATGTTGGGGTTGGTACCAATAATCCTGTTGCCAAATTAGATATCGCAGGAAGTATTAAAGT
>CANGIC010000215.1 GCA_947453795.1 Flavobacteriales bacterium | reverse complement strand
CGCGAATAAGGTGAATGATCGTAAACGCATAATGTGAAATTACTGGCTTAAAAGTACGAAAAGGAAGTGAGTTGTTTAATGATGAATTACGAATTTGGTGGCTGAGGTGCGATAGCAGACTTAAAGTCAGGAGTTGTGATTCAGAATTTGAAATTTGATCCTAACGTAATTTGATGCCGTGGGCAATTCAGTGCTTGATTGAAGTCTTACAGCGCAGCGTGCAAAATCAGAACGAGAATGAGAGCGAGAGCGTTCGAAGTAAAACTGTAAAAATTACGAATTACGAATTTGGTGGCTGAGGTGCGATAGCAGACTTAAAGTCACGAGTTGTGATTCAGAATTTGAAATTTGATCCTAACGGAATTTGATGCCGTGGGCAATTCAGTGCTTGATTGAAGTCTTACAGCGCAGCGGGCAAAATCAGAACGAGAATGAGAGCGAGAGCGTTCGAAGTAAAACTGTAAAAATTACGAATTACGAGTTACGAGTTAGTTCAATACTTGAGTAGAAATCTCTTAAAACAATGGCATTCTAAGTTAAATTAGCTTTTAAGAATGATTTATAAATTGATTTTTTCTCATTGGAGAACAATTCTAATTTAACTCCAAATCAAAAGTAATTTTAGATCCCTTTTTGTTGAACTCATTTTCAATAGAGACATCTAGTTTTTGAAAAGGACCCGAAAAAGGTTCGTCAAAATTTTTAGCCATTTCAATGATGTCAAATAAATATTGTTGTTTTGCTCGATGACCTGAAATGGGGATTGTAAAATATCCGCCGAATCGGCCAAAGATCCATTTAAATTGTAAAATGGTTGAATCTTCAGAATCTGAGAATTTTAAATTTGACACTTTAGCCACCTTAAATGCGGTTACTGATTCAAAGTACTCTGATGAGTCTGAAGAATTGATTTCGATTTTGTGTATCATAGGATTTGATTTTTTTTGATGAAAGAGTGAAATTAGGATTATGGACTGCCTAAGTTTTCTGAAAACACAAAAAAGTCCCTAACTCTGGCAAGTATCTCAAATGTACGAAATGTTGAATTCTTTCTTTTTAGATTGACTCAAATTTATGCGTAGTCCCCAGGTTTTGGTCTTGATCCGAATGAGAGCGAGAGCGTTCGAAGTAAAACTGTAAAAATTACGAATTACGAGTTACGAGTTAGTTCAATACTTGAGTAGAAATCAAGTCTTAACATCTTGAAATCTTAACATCTTGATGTCTTTCTTTTTTGTCCTATAGCGCAGCGGTCTGTTGTCTTTTAGTCAGCTGCGGCTGACGGGTCTTTTGTCTTTTAACAAGGGATTATTTCATGAGCCCTGTTTGGGAACGTTACTCAAAACAAACAAATGCGCTCGTACCGCCCGCCCATTTGTTATTTACTGCCATTTTCACTCAAGCGTTGCTTGACTCAATGTCCATAAATAACAAATGCCCCATTTTAATGGGGCATTTGTTTGTTTTGGCGGAGAATGTAGGATTCGAACCTACGGTACCTTGCGGTACAACAGTTTTCAAGACTGCCGCAATCGACCACTCTGCCAATTCTCCGTGACAAAAGTAGTAATACTTTAAAGATTGGCAAGAGATTGGCAAAAAAAAATCCCATGTGAACATGGGATTTTTCATTCGGGTGAAATATCTTATTTCATGATTACCACTTGTTGGCGTGATCCGTTTAAGTCGATCATATACATTCCAGCACTCATGCCAGTGATGTTGATGACTTGGGTTCCTGCTTGACGCTCCAAAGTAAGTACTTCTTCGCCAATCAAGTTGAACATGCGGATCGTTCCTTCCATTACATCAGCGTTCAAATTGAACTGCGTAGATCCTGGGTTAGGGTAGACGATGAAAGCTGTTTCATTAAGCTCGTTTACACCAAGGTCACAGATTGGCTCGTAAATTACACCAGGTGATCCGTCAGGACAACCGGCGAACCAGTTTGTCGGCTCACACATTAATCCTGTGCTGCTCAACAATTCGAGTGTTTTGCCAAGTCCGTTTGGTTCTTGAGGCCAAGGTGTTGTATAGTTGTAATTCACAGAGAAACGAATTTTACCTGTTTCGTCGTACAACAATACACCATCATTTGCGCCAAGGGCAATTTGGGTTGGACCGTTCACATTCAATACATCAGGGTGGATGTTGTTGAAAGTAACTAAGTCTTTCGCTGCCACAAGGTATCCTCCAGCAGGAAGTGTTGTTCCTGAAGGGAATGTGTACGGTGTCAACCAACTGTCATCTGTGATTGTCCAACCAGACAAGTTCAAGTCTGTAGACAAGGTAGAGTGAATTTCGAACCAGTCACCAGCATCTGAAGTAGGTGCAGATTTGTAGTTGATTTCAGAGATGATAATTGACGAGTCACATGGGAAGTATGCTACTCCTGGTGATCCAGCGACACATCCAGCGAACCAGTCATAAGGATTGTTTTGAGAAGCTGGTGCTCCATCAAATTCCAATGAGCGACCGTATCCATCAACACCTTGAGGCCAAGGTGTTGCAGTGCTATAGGTAGCTTGCTTCACTACTGATCCATTTTGGTTGTAAATGAAAATCGTTTCAGTGTTGTTGCTTAGGTTAAATCCAAGTGGTCCGATGAAATTCGTTACCGCTGGATATTGTTGATGGAATGCTGCTGTATCAGAAACAACAACGAGACGTCCATCTGCCGGGATGATCGTATTGAAAGGGAATGTGTAGGTATGGAAGTAAGAACTGTCTTTAATCGTCATTCCACCAATATTCAAATCTACACTTGTGGTGTTGTGTAATTCAAACCAGTCGCCGCCGTCAATCGTACTCTCTGCATTCGGCATAATCTCTGAAATTTCAAGAGGGTCTGTAATTGTTGAACCGGTAAACCATGCGGTGAAAGCTGAGTTCACTGTTGGTGTGATATCCAACATGTTGTTGTAGTTGTTTGTTCCAAACATTGCATTTGGCGACCAGTGATTGAAGGTATAACCAGGATTTGCAATGGCTGTAATTTTTACAGGTACTCCTTTGAAATACACACCATTCCAAGGATATTCAATTTCAGATGGCTCAATCGTAGAGATGTGGATACGACCAGCGCCTGCAGGTTGAACATCGAGGGTATAGGTTACTTGACCTGTCAATGTAAAGAATGATTGCACTACGTTACGGGCACCAGCAATGCGGCTTGAGTTCCATGTCAACATGTTATTCATCGTATTGGTAAATGTTGTCATGTTTCCACTCCAACGTGTGTGGTGACGAGGAATCCAAGGAGCAACCTCATTCAACATGGTGTTACCCATACTTTGAACTTTGTTTTGTTGCCAAATCGTGTTGATCAAATCGGCATAACGGTCGATGAAGTACACTTTGAATTGCGGGTTAGCCAACAATTTCGCACAAAGTGCATCCATGTGAATTGTAGGGTTGTTTGTTGCTTGAACCAAGAAGTTGTCTGTTGGTAGGGCACCGTATAATCCATATCCAAAGTCAAGGTCCATCAAAAGCATTCTCCATTTGTGACCTGGAACATGCCAGTATTTGATGTTGTTTGGTTGGCCATTACTCCAGTCACCGTTTCCGTAGTATGTCTCTGTAATGATATAATCTGCGAAGTTTTCAAGATCAATCAATGAGTCTGCCAATGCATAGAATGTCGGACTCAATGGGTCAGCAGTAGTAATAGCGTTGTACATTGGCCAGAAATCATCCATTGTACCATCGTTTGCTTCAAATGCCATGTAGTTTTCTGTCAAAACGGATGCACTGTCTGCTGGAAGATTATGGTTGCTTTCAACCCAGTCATTGTTAAGTGTTTCACGAATTTCGTACTCACCAAAATATTCACCGTTCAAGAATACGATAACTGGCGTATATGCCATATAATCCGTGTGCGTTGTACGTGTCAATCGTTGCATGAATGCATCTCTCATACGCGTCCCACCATAATCGTTACCTCCGTTACGAAGGTTGAAATCTTTGTATTGACCGATAAATGACTTGTCTGGAATCAATGGATAAACGATTTTGTTCATCCCATAATCATCACGACATTTTACACGGAAACTTTTTTGAGGTTGAGCACGTGACCATCCTCCGTGGATTTTCAAACCAACAGCACCTTCAAATTTTTGAGTACTGTCTGTTGCGATGTATTCGATGTACGAATAACGCTCCCAATCTTCCCAGAAGTTCGCACCGAAATACGGGTAGTT
>CANGIC010000214.1 GCA_947453795.1 Flavobacteriales bacterium | reverse complement strand
TTTTTCACCTCATTCGCTCCTGGGAAATTGAGATGCACCACAGTTTGTGGCACTTGTGCTTGTGGCCCTTTGTCACGCGGTTGACCGTGAATTGCCTTCATCACCGAATGATCCTGAAGGTGGAACACCATTTTTCGCTGTTGGATCCACAAATTTCCAGTGGGAACCTTCGCCTTAAACAGCACTTCCGGCTGCCATTGTCCCTTATTCTCTACAAACGAGTGATAAACATCATGCTCATGCGTAATCTCTTGCGATTGCACAGATAATGATACCAAAACGAAGAAAAATAAACACCGGAATTTGCCCATGCAAGTGAATTTCAGTCGGAGTTCTAAATTAGTCAATTTTAAGTGAAGACGGAAAAAAAATAGTTCCGTTGCAATAGCACACAGTTACCCGTGCATAAATTGCCCTTGCCCCTCCAATTGGCTGCCTCAAAAACAGTAACTTCGTTGATGGGACATTATGTCCGAACCGCAACAAAAACACAATAATTCACGCTCATGAGCAATCGCATTTGTCGACTTTTTAACATTGAATACCCACTGATCCAAGCAGGTATGATTTGGTGTTCAGGATGGGAATTGGCTTCTGCTGTTTCCAATGCGGGAGGACTTGGCATCATTGGCTCCGGCTCCATGTATCCGCATATTTTGGATGAACAAATTCAGAAATGCAAAGCAGCAACATCAAAACCATTTGCTGTAAATTTACCCATGCTTTATCCTGATATTGACAAGCACATCGAAACGATTATTCGCCACAACGTGCCCATTGTTTTTACCTCTGCGGGGAATCCAAAAACATGGACACAAAAATTAAAGGCCGAAGGAATTATCGTCGTACATGTCGTTTCAAGCTTGAAATTTGCTTTAAAGGCGGAGGAAGCAGGTGTTGATGCCGTGGTAGCTGAAGGATTTGAAGCAGGAGGTCACAATGGGCGTGATGAAACCACAACAATGTGCCTGATTCCATTGGTAGCGAAGAATATAACCATCCCGTTGATTGCTGCGGGTGGAATTGGCACAGGCCGAGGGATGCTCGCCGCGATGAATTTAGGTGCTGACGGAGTACAAATCGGAAGTCGTTTCGTGGCTACACCAGAGTCGAGTGCACATCAAAATTTTAAAGAAACAATTTTGCATACTGGAGAAGGTCAAACACAATTGACGTTGAAAGAATTAACTCCGGTTCGTCTCATCAAAAACGACTTTTACAAAAAGGTGGAAGCGGCCTATGTAGATGGTGCTGCACCCGAAGAGTTAACCGAGCTTTTGGGTCGAGGACGTGCGAAGAAAGGCATGTTTGAAGGCGATCTCATCGAAGGAGAGCTCGAAATCGGTCAAGTTTCCGGACTCATCGAAAAAATAATGCCTGCGGCGGAGGTCGTAGAAGAAATACTTACCGAATACCGCGCTGCACTCAGCGAACAACACACTGAAAAATATACATTCTAATGATTCAATTCGAACGATTTACACTTCCCAACGGTCTCACCGTACTTTTCCATAAGGATGTCACAACACCGCTCGCTGTGGTGAACACACTTTATGATGTAGGTGCGCGCGATGAGTCGGAGGAAAAAACGGGATTTGCCCACCTTTTTGAGCATTTGATGTTCGGTGGCTCAGTCAATATTGCGGATTTCGATGCGCCACTTCAACTGGCAGGAGGTGAAAGCAATGCCTTTACATCCAATGACATCACGAATTACTACAACGTCCTTCCTGCAGCAAATATCGACACCGCTTTGTGGTTGGAAAGTGATCGTATGTTATCCTTGGCCTTCACACCGAAAAGTCTTGAAGTGCAACGCAATGTGGTGATCGAAGAGTTTAAACAACGCTATTTGAATCAACCTTACGGTGATGTGTGGTTGGAGCTTCGTCCCTTGGCTTTCCATACCCACCCCTATAAATGGTGTACGATCGGGAAAGAAATTTCGCACATTGAGGAGGCCACAATGGAAGACGTGAAGGCCTTTTTTGGGGCGCATTACCACCCAGCAAATGCCATACTTTGCATTGCTGGAAATTTTGAACTGGAAGAAATTCGTGAAAAGGTGACCAAATGGTTTGGGGATATTCCTGAGAAATTAAAGCCCGCGCGCATCCTTCCCGCTGAACCAGAACAAACCGAATTCAGAGAGAAAATCATCGAACGAAATGTGCCGACAGATGCCTTTTACTATGCCTTTAAAATGGCTGAACGACGCAGCGATGGATACTATTTCGCCGATGTGCTTTCCGATTGCTTAGGACGTGATAAATCTTCTCGCCTTTATATTGCATTGAAAAAAGAGCAAAAGCTGGTCTCTGAAATTGGCGCCTACATTTCCGGGGATTTGGACAATGGTTTACTCATTGTTTCGGGAAAACTGAATCCTGGCGTGACCTTCGATATGCTTGACAAAGCCCTGTGGGAAGCGCTGGAGGAATTGAGAGAAAGCCCGATGGAGGAACAAGAATTGAATCGCTTGATGATAAAAATCCGAACTGCACGGGAATTCCAAGAGCAAGGTTTACTCAATCGCGCGATGAACTTGTGCTACTTCGAATTGTTGGGCGATGCCAATGGAATCAATGAAGAACACCTCATCTATCAAGCCATTCAACCCGAACATTTACAAGAAACTGCTATACACCTATTTCGCAAAGAGAATTGCTCCTTGTTGAAAGTAAAATCGTTATCCAATGATTAACAGAGCCATTGCCCCAGCGCTTGAGACGATCGATCACATTGATTTTCTTAAACCTAAGATTTTTGACATCTCGCCAAATGTGCATTTGTATTGGAATGCCGACGTCCCCAACGACACCTCTCGGGTTGACTTGTACTTTGATGCAGGCACCATTCTCGGCAACATCGGTATAGCGTCTTTCGTAAACGGACTTTTACTTTCCGGAACAAAAACGCATACATCCATCGAAATCAATGAATCGATTGATTCACTCGGCGGATTTTTTGAATCGGGTGTAAGCAACGAAAACGCTGTGATTTCCATTTATGCCTTAAAAGAAAATATGTTGCCCGTGCTCCGTATTATTCAAGATGCCATCAGTGGGGCTGTTTTTCCAGAACATGAAGTGGAGGAATTGCTCATTGACCGCAAGCAGAAATTCTTGGTCAGTTTGGAAAAGGTGAATTTTCTTGCGCAACGCGCATTCCAACAACGACTTTTTAGCAATTCAATCTATGGCCGGGTGAGCGACCTCAAAGACTTTGACGGAATATCAAGAAAAGAAATTGTGGCCTTCCACAACGAAAATTATCTCAATGGACTAAGTAAAGTCGTTGTCGTGGGTGACCTCGGACAAGATGCTGTCGATCATATCATTGATTTGTTCGGTGATTGGTCACACAAGCATATTCCCGTCTTTGAAAAAGACATTCATAACCTTCGAGGTACTGCCCATGTGGTGAAAGACGATGCGGTGCAGTCAGCCATTCGTGTGGGGCGAATGTTGTTCAACAAAACGCATCCGGACTACCTCGATTTCAACATCTTGAATACCATACTTGGGGATTATTTTGGTAGCCGTTTGATGTCCAATATCCGTGAAGATAAGGGCTACACCTACGGGATTGGAACGATGATGGCCGAATTGCACGCTTCAGGGTATTTTTTAATTGCAACGGAAGTTGGAAAAGATGTCCGCGAGGCGACATTGGTGGAGATTCAAAAGGAAATTGAAATCCTTCAACAAGAACTGGTGCCTGAAGATGAACTCGAATTGGTGAAAAATTATTTACTCGGCCAACTGTTAAAGAGCGCAGATGGTCCTTATTCGATGACGGATTTGTATTTGAGCGTTGAGCCGTATAACATGGACATGGATTTTTACAACAAAGCGATTGAATCAATCAACAACATTACTGCGGAGCGCATTCAAGAACTGGCGAAAAAATACCTCAACTGGAGTGACATGACAATCGTTTCAGCGGGATAGCAACGACGAATGATTTTCTGCGTTTATACTATGTGATGCGCTCTTGCGTTATTCTTTGTCCCATGCGAAAAATACTCTTTTTATTGGCCTTCATCTTTACGCTGACACCAGCGTTGAGGGCTTCGCATGTCATGGGAGGAGAGATTACTTGGCAATGTCAGAATGGAAACTATGTGTTCACCTTGGTGTTTTACCGCGATTGCAATGGGGCCGAGATCAACATCCTCAATGAAAGTTTGCGCGTTTGGAATCACCCAACCCTCACATCGATTTCAGTACCTTTTGTTTCTCGGACGGACATTTCTCCTACGTGCAAT
>CANGIC010000213.1 GCA_947453795.1 Flavobacteriales bacterium | reverse complement strand
CTTTTTTGAGGTTGAGCACGTGACCATCCTCCGTGGATTTTCAAACCAACAGCACCTTCAAATTTTTGAGTACTGTCTGTTGCGATGTATTCGATGTACGAATAACGCTCCCAATCTTCCCAGAAGTTCGCACCGAAATACGGGTAGTTCGTATTGTAGTCTGGAGGACCAAGAACATAGATACCTGTTTGTGTATCATACAAGTTCAATGAATCTGTTGAAATAGAGATGACAGGTAGACCAACATACGCTTCGTTAATCACGAATGAGTTTTTCTCCACAAGACTTGGCAATGTCGCACCTGAAGGATCAAAACAACGCGCGGAAAGTACTTTCGTTGCTGGGATCTGGATAGAGTCCGTATACAAAGGAGATGTAGCCGTTGGAATTCCACCATTCAAGGTGTAACGGATCTCCACATTTGGTTGGTCTGTTGTAATGGCAACCTTGAAACCTGTCGCATAAATACCTGCCGGTTTAGAAATCAAAGGTTTGTTCAAAACAACATCAAAACATGAAGCACTATTTAATGCTCCTGGAGTAGGAGTAGGGCTAATGCACCATGCTGATCCAGTCCAGTTGTTCGAGTGATTCAAAGGTGTTTGTGTTAATGCAACATTTGAAAGTGTTACACCTGCAGCATTTGTCAATACCAAGTTGTCACCAGAATTGATGGTAAAGTTTGTATGCCATGCCGTTGATGCATTTAGGTTCATCCAAGGCAGTGTAGGGGAGAAGTTTACTGCCGTTGAAGCAAAACCTGCTGACAAATAAGCATTGCTTGTTAAGTCAGTTGATGTTGTTGCTGTATTGTGTACCTGAATAGCCAACACGTTTTCACCAGCAACCAATAGGGAGGCAAACACAGATGCAGGAATTTCAAATGCATCAATTGCCATTCCTTGGTAACCCAACGCTTCGTGACTAGTTGCCAAGGTGTTGAATGGAGTTAATGTACCCATTGTGCCTAGGTTTGCGCGGGCGATCTCTACACCATTAAGGTATGCTACAAATCCATCGTCATAATCCATGTGGAGGATCAAACGCTGAATATCAGCTACATTTGTCAGTGTAAACGATTTACGAAGGTAAACACTTGTCGCTGTTGCAATCGTTGTTCCGTCATCGCTATCGCCAAAGCCGATACCTCCAGCGCCTGTTGACCAACCCGTTAATGTGGTTCCTGGGAGTCTCCAAGCCGCTGCTGGTTCTGTTGTTGGGATTAAATAAGTCCAGGTTTGATTTGCCAAAATGATACTCTCATAATGGTTAATCGTTGGAATACGATTCTTCCCGGATGCAAAGATGTACTTGTGTTCACCTGCAGCAAGGGTGTAGTTCGGACATACCCATTTGTAAGGTTGTCCCGGATTATCACTCAATCCATACCCCGTAATATCAACTGGGGCACCTGAAAGGTTACGGATTTCGAACCAATCCTCGTAGGAGTTGTCTTCATCTGCAATAACAGAGATGTTGGCGATACATGTTTCACTTAATTCTACTTGAGAATATGCAAGGAAACCAAAACCAACGAACGCGGAAAATAAGAGTTTAGTTTTCATGGCGCTAATTAACAAAAAAAACAAGTACAGTGTTAAGGAATTGTCAAGAAAATATATGATTGAAATTAGCATATTGTTTACCAATTTGAGAATTAGTGTTATTAATGAGCTAGTTATGTTTATTTATACTTCTTGTCATGGCATGCAATAAATAACGAAATTTGCAACGATGACGAAAAACACCATGCACAAGGCCTTGATCTTTATTTTGATCACGATTTGTATTGATTCTATCGGTATAGGCATTATCATTCCATCCTTTCCCTCTTTAATTTCCGAGACAGCCCATGTTCCGTTGAAAGATTCTGCGATGTATTTCGGTTGGGTTATGGGGGTGTATGCCTTTATGCAGTTTCTTTTTTCCCCGCTTATTGGTAATTTAAGTGATCGTTTCGGACGACGTCCTGTTTTATTGATTTCAGTTTTTGGGATGGGTTTGGACTTTTTGGTCATGTATGTTGCGCCAGATTTGTTTTGGTTGGTACTGGGTCGCGCTATATCCGGGATTTTTGGAGCCAGTTTCACCACTGCTGCGGCCTATATATCGGATGTTTCGACTCCTGAAACCACCGCTCGAAATTTTGGATTGATCGGTGCGGCCTTTGGAATTGGCTTTGTCATTGGTCCAGCTATTGGTGGTTTGCTTGCTGATTTTGGATCCCGTGCGCCTTTCCTCGTGGCATCCATCTTTTCCTTACTCAACTTTTTATTCGGATATTTTGTGCTCAAAGAGTCTTTGCCATCAGATCAACGCCGGAAGTTTGAATGGAAACGTGCCAATCCTTTTGGAGCATTTAAACAAATGGCGCGTTTCAAAGACCTCAAATACCTTTTTGTAGTGACCTTCCTTGTAATGATGTCAAACTTGGCGATTCACAATACCTGGAATTATTTTACGATGGAGAAATTTCTTTGGTCGAAGAAAGATGTTGGTTACAGTCTTGCCTTTGTTGGGATTTGTTTTGGTGTCGTTCAAGGTGGGCTATCGGGATATTTCACCCGTGTATTGGGCGTGAAGAAAACGGCATTCTTTGGCTTGCTCACGGTTATGATTGTGATGGTTGGCATTTCCTTGGTGCCCTTCGGATGGATGCTTTACTTGATTATTTTGCCCTATTCCTTTTCTGGAATTATTGATCCCGCAATTCGAACAATTGTCAGCGCTGGAACACCTCAAAATGAGCAAGGGGAACTTCAAGGTGTCTTCACGAGCATCATGAGTTTAGCTGAAATTATTGGTCCGCCTTTTTATATGTGGATCTATTCAAGCACACGCAAGTCTGCGCCTGAGGAATGGTGGGGATTTGGTTCTCCGTTTTTAGTTGCTGCGGCAATTTCATTTATTGCGCTTGTATTTTTATGGTGGTCCTTGCGCAATTTTAAAGGAATTGAAAGAAATGGTGATGAATGAATTGCTGAGAACGATGGGGAATAAGCTGGCCTATATCTGTAGCTCGTTGAGTTGGGGTGGACTCGAAATGAACCAGCTGAGAAATGCTGTTTGGATGAAAGAAAGAGGTCATTCAGTAGTGTTTCTTGCAGTGAAGGATGCGCCGGCATATCGGGCGGCTATGGAGGCAGGTTTGGATACCGTTGTCATCCGTCGTCATAAAAAATATTATGATTTTAAATCGGGGAATGCGCTCGCTCGAATACTGGTTGAAGAGGGGGTGACTCACCTCATTATTCGAGACACGCGAGACATGAGTGTTTCCGTCATTGCCAAACGAAAGTGTACACATCAGATTCATTTATCCTACTTCATGGAGATGCAACTGGGAGTAAAAAAAACACATTTACTCCATACCCTTCGTTTTCGTTGTCTTGATTTATGGTCGTGTCCGTTGAATTGGTTAGCCGAACAGGTTGGGACTATGACACGGTTCTCAAAGGAGAAAATTGTTGTAATTCCTTCCGGGTTGGATTTGGCGAAGGCGACTTCACCGCTAACTAAATCTGAAGCACGGTTGGAGATGGATCTTCCCATGGATCAACAAATCTTTGGGTTGGTTGGTCGTTTTGATGCACAGAAGGGCCAGCTCGTTTTATTGGAAGCGTTATCAATGCTTGAGCACAGTAAGGTTGCAGTATGCTTATTGGGCGAACCTACCATTGGAGAGGGCGAGGCCTATAGTCGACAAATTTCAGCATTTATTCAAGCAAATAACCTTCAGGACCGCGTATTTATTCGGCCATTTCGTTCGGATGTTTCTACATTTTTCCGTGCGGTTGATGCCTTCGTTATGGCGTCAAAAGCCGAAACTTTTGGCATGGTCACGATAGAATCCATGGCATGTGGTACTCCAATCATTGCGAGCAATGCTGGCGGAAGTCCTGAGATTTTAGATTTCGGAAAAATAGGAACGCTCTTTAAGCCGATGGATGCTGCTTCATTGGCAAAAGCACTGAATGATTTCATCGAGAATCCAGAACGCGTGAGCACGCAGGATTTGATACACGCGTCACAGCTTTATGATCACGAAAAAGTTTGTTCGGCTGTTGAAAGGGCGCTGGGAGTGAGTAATTATTAATTACGAGTTACGAGTTACGAGTTACGAATTACGAGATACGAATTACGAGTTACGAGTTACGAGTTACGAGTTACGAGTTACGAGTTACGAGTTACGAGTTACGAGTTACGAATTACGAGATACGAATTACGAGTTACTTGTTTTGCACTTCGAAGTGAGAATCAGTCTTAAAATCT
>CANGIC010000212.1 GCA_947453795.1 Flavobacteriales bacterium | reverse complement strand
TTCAAGATCGTGATATCCATTGAAGTGATGTTCTCCATGTTGAACGTATAGAAATCATTCGCTCCGTCACCATTCGGTGTAAATACATTCGCTGTTTCAAGTGAAACAGGCACCGTTGGTGGAATGACTGGCGGATCGTTCACAATGATCGTCACATAAGCCGTATCCGTGCAACTTCCTGTGGTCGCTACAAGCATAACAACATAAGTCCCTGTTGTATCGTAAATCGTGTTTTGAGTGGATAAATCTGTAGCTGTGGTAGTTGATCCATTTCCGAAATTCCAATCATAGGTTGTTCCAAATTGACTCGTATTCGTAAAAACTACGGAGAGCGGATAGATACCTGTCAATGGTGTAGCACTCAGCGCTGCTATTGGCGGATTGTTAATGGTTACCTCCATAGAATCGTAGCGGTAACAACCATTCGATTCAATCGACAAATAATACCATCCCGGAGAAAGGTTATCCCATACCGATGCGTTTATCGCATTTGGACTGTTTGCACCCGGACCTGTCCAATTATAAGACGCAGGATCCGTGAAGGTTCCCGACGTGACTGCTGAAACATATCCGTTGGTTTGACCACAATCTGATGGTCCCATGATAATCTGTGAAATATTCCAATCCATCGCTGTAATGCTCACATTCACTACATCTGAAGACGTACAGCCATTGAGTGATGTTCCAGTTACGGTGTAAGCGCCTGCAGTTGTTGGTGAGAACGACGCCACTTGCTGACCGCTACTCCATGAGTATGCGCTGATGTCCACATTTGCTGTTGCAGTCAATGTGTCTGTTTCATTGGCACAAAACAAAAGATCTGTCCCTGCATTTACTTGTACCGTATCGTACGCCACATTGATGGTATCCGTTACCAAGCAAATCGGAGCGAAGTAAATGTCATCAATTGCAAAGTCATTTCCAGAGGTGATGGTACTTTGATTCACGATTGAAAGTATCGCTTGTGTGCTTACGCCTGAATTCCAAACTCCAGCATTTTCGATCCATGTGCATGCCGTTGATGATGTTGGAATGATTCCTGAAATTGGTGCACCGTTAATGAAAAGTTGAAGACTGGCTACTGCTGTTGTATTCAAAACATTCATTTCCCAAAATGAAAACACATAATCCGTGTTGGCAGCAACATTCACTGTTTGCGTCCACACCGTTGTATTTGCTGCTGAAGCACCATTCGCAATCAGCATATTACCCGTTCCTGTTGTATGGTCTCCACAAAAACTAAAATTATTATGAACCAACGAAGGCGATGTCGAAATGGCATATTGACCTTCAGTGGAAAGCAATCCATAAGTACCACCAGTTCCTGGTCCGTAAGCTGTTGTAAAGTTATTCGCTGCAGTTGTTGTTCCCCCTTGAAAATCACCATGGAGAATAATTGTATTGCCAATTACACCAGCATTAACTGAGTACGTCCCGTCAGCCGTTACATTAATATTCGCCCCGGTCGTCCCTGTTGACCACTGGTAAAAATTAAATCCTGGAGGGGCATTCAACGCCAATGTTTGCCCTTGACACAACACGGTATCGGGGCCAAAATTTATAACTGGCTCGCTCCCATTGCACTGAGAATTAGCTTTTAAGACAATTGAAACTAAAAATGTTATTACTAAAATATATCTCATGCTAGTTAAATTCTGTGTTTTAGACGAAGCAAATATAGAAATGGTTGTATTCACTTTTACAACAAGTCAAAAAGGTTATTCACACCAATTACTCGTGCAGTTGTAAAACCCTCCGCGTATTTCACTCCAATATTTCGACCGTTTTGAATCATGCGTGACTTGATGAAATCAAAAAAATCTTCCCCTGAAATTGGGGTGGCAGGTTCTATCGAATTGGGATCGTAAAATTGTGTTTTGAATGCTTTTATTGCCTCCAATTTTCTGTCCATGTACGCACTTGCGTCAACGATAAAATCGGGCTTGATGTATTGGTCTTGGATATAATGATACAATGCTTTTGGGCGATACGCTTCTTGAACTTCCCCGTTATA
This sequence comes from Flavobacteriales bacterium, assembly GCA_947453795.1. GTDB lineage: Bacteria > Bacteroidota > Bacteroidia > Flavobacteriales_D > Crocinitomicaceae > M0103. The sequence continues at coordinate 2,264 of CANGIC010000212.1, read as the reverse complement.
ACCCGTTTCAATTTTTCTTAATCCAGCTAAAAAACACGCATCAGCTACCAATTTTGCCGCACGGCCATGATCAGGATGGCGGTCTTCAATCGCATTGGCCAATACGATTTCTGGCTGAAAACGACGGATTTGTTGAATAATCAATCGTTTGTTTTCTTCCGAAAAATCAAAAAATCCATCTTGAAACTTCAAATTTTCACGCACATGAATTCCCATAATTTTAGATGCCTCTTCTGCTTCAGCATAGCGCGACTCGACATTTCCCCGGGTTCCAAGCTCACCTTGTGTGAGATCAATGATGCCGACTTTTTTACCCATTTCAATGTGCTTCATCAAAGTGGCTGAACACGATAGCTCAATATCGTCAGGATGAGCAGCAAATGCTAAAATATCTAGTTTCATGTGTTGAAAAGATTAGTTCGTTTCTTCCACATTCGATTTAACGAACTGGCGATTTCTAAAGAAAGCAACGAGGGTAAAAAGTACAAATCCAATTACGGTAAAGATGATCCAATTAGGAATAGTCCCAAGTCCCTCCCCTTGCGCATACGAATGTAAACCTACCAAGTAGAAGTTTACTCCGAAGAAGGTAAACAAGATCGCGGAGTAACCCCATAAACTGACTACGTTGAAGGTGAATTTACCTTTCAAGGCCGGAATGTAGCGCAAATGTAGGATCACCGCATAAACAAGTACAGACACCAATGCCCAAGTCTCTTTCGGATCCCATCCCCAGTAGCGTCCCCACGATTCATTCGCCCAAACACCTCCAAGAAAGGTTCCGATAGTCAACATAAACAAGCCTATCGTCATGGTCATCTCAGAAACATAAGTCAACTCATTGATATTGATGGTAACCATTTGTGCATTTCTCTTTGAACGGAAGGTATACAATGTCAAATTCAGCAAACCAAGTATAGCCGCCAAGCCCAAGAAACCATAACTCGATGTGATGATGGCTACATGAATCATTAACCAATAGGACTTCAATACAGGTTGCAAAGGCGTAATTTCTGGATCGAGCAAATTCATTTCTGTTACGAAGATCATCATCGAAGCCAAGATCGCCGTGCCAGCCAAGATCACTGCATTTTTGCGTGAGAAAATAAATCCAGCAATCATGGTGGCCCATGCAATGAATACGACAGCTTCATACCCGTTGCTCCATGGTGCATGACCAGAAATGTACCAACGCGCACCCAAGCCCTGACCATGATAAACAAAGACCGCAATCAGAATGAAGGTAATGGCCTTGCGCATTCTGCGAAAAAGTTTCGATTCACCAAAACCTGTTTTCGCAAAAATCCGAATGAAATATAGCAGCAACAACAACAAACCCAGCATCAAATACAACTGATAGGTATGTTTAAATACATTCATCTTGTTGTACCAAATTTCAATCTCTACTTTCTTTTCGGAAGGCACCACTTTACTGCCTACCTCCCGCTGAAAAGCAATGAGTTCGGTCAGCAAGTCATTTACTTCTCCATACCGATTGACATTTGCCGCACTGTCTAATCCAGAAATATAACGCAACGCTAAGGTAGATGACACAGAGTCGACTTGCATCAATTCCATACTCAAGGGCACATACCACGTTTGTTTGACATCACTTTTTACAGGGATAATCTTCATGTATTGCCAGTTGAAAATTGATTGTACGACTTGGAATTTCTCCACGAGCTTAATAAGCTTTTTGTCGTATTCATTGCGTTTTGACTCCAATTTTTGGTGAGCGGTATTGTAATCACCCATCTTTTTAAATTGTCCCGTTTTTGGATCTGCCAATTCCGTATAGGTTGCAAACTCCCCCGACACTTTCATGGATTCGCGAAGGTTTGAAGGTACCTGAATAATTTTCACATCCATCCAATGTTGCGGGTACATGTGCATGCTCATGATCGTTTGGACGGCATTCCAATCCTCGAAGTTATTTCCGCGGTGAATCTTGCGCAGCAACTGATCACATAAGGTATGCATCGGAATGATCCGACCTTGGAAATCTTGCACCAACAAATAAGCCAGCGCTTCCGAATGTTCTTCTGAAATCACTCTGTAGACAGCTTTCACGGGTACTTCAGCCGCATGCTCATGTCCATCGTGTGATTGCGCCAAAGCGCTTCCTCCGAAGCTTGACATCAATGCGATTAAAATTACCGCTGACAATTTTTCTCTTTTCTCTCTCAATCGACGCAGTTTATCATTCAACTCACGGAAGCGACCAACAGGCGCAAAAAGCGACAGCATCATTCCAATGGCCATAA
>CANGIC010000211.1 GCA_947453795.1 Flavobacteriales bacterium | reverse complement strand
ACGATTTCACGTTGATTTGCCACGATTCCAACGCTCCAACCATCGACACGCGCATAGGCGCAAACAATTGATTTTCCGTAATCGGGCTTGTATTCGGTGAATTCAGAGTCATCCACAACAGCACGAATCAAATCTTTGGTGTTGTAAGGCTTCGAACGGTCTGGAGGCAAGATGCCATAAATGCTTTTCAAGTCTACTTTTGGTGGGGCAGAGGTCTTACGGTCGAATCCAGCGTCTTGCGGTTTACCAATCTTATCCACCAAATCACGGATCATCGACAAACACTCTTCGTCATTGTCCGGTTTATAATCACAAACACCAGAGATTTCATTGTGTGTAGTTGCACCACCAAGTGTTTCATTGTCGATGCTTTCGCCAATGGCAGCTTTCACCAAATAAGATCCTGCCAAAAAGATAGTTCCGGTTTTATTCACAATCAACGATTCGTCTGACATGATAGGCAAATAAGCGCCACCTGCCACACAGCTTCCCATGACAGCTGCAATCTGCACGATTCCCATTGAGCTCATTACTGCATTGTTTCGGAAGATGCGGCCAAAATGCTCTTTATCCGGGAATATTTCATCTTGTAAGGGGAGATAAACACCTGCTGAATCCACCAAGTAGATAATCGGCAAGCGATTTTCCATCGCGATTTCTTGAGCCCTTAGGTTCTTTTTTCCGGTGATTGGAAACCATGCACCTGCCTTCACTGTAGCATCATTCGCAACAACGACGCATTGTTTTCCGGAGACATAACCAATAACGATGACCACACCACCAGCAGGACATCCGCCGTGCTCTTTGTACATGCCGTATCCTGCAAATGCACCGATCTCTATGCGTTCCGTGTTGGGGTCCAACAACAAATCAATGCGTTCTCGCGCACTCAATTTACCTTGTTCGTGCAATTTTTCAATCCGCTTCTTTCCACCACCTTCAGCAATCTTTGCCAGTTCGCGCTCCAGCGAGGAGATCTTCAAACGCATTTGATCGTCGTTGATGTTGAATTCGAGTTCCTTTTTTGAGATGGCCATAGTCTTTTGTTTGACCTTCCAAAGATAACAAAGGATTGTGAAATACCTTTTTCAAAATGATGTTTCCCGAACTTCGGTTTTAAATCTAGAATCCATTAACATCACATTGTTTGAAATTCAATTTTTCGAAACGAATGGAAGGACTTATTTTTGTCGCCCATGCGAGATACATTTAAACACAAAGGAATGCGCAAGCAACTTATCATTGAGTTGCAAAAAGATACGCGGATTACAGATGCGCAAATCTTTGAGGCCTTCGATAAGGTGCCGAGGCATTTCTTTCTCGATCTCGCATTTACAGAGCAGGCCTATACCAACATGGCTTTTCAAATTGGTGCAGGTCAAACCATCTCGCATCCAATTACTGTAGCGTTTCAAACCCAGCTCTTGAATCTCAAACGCGGTGAAAAAGTTCTAGAAATAGGCACAGGATCTGGCTTTCAAACCTGCATTTTGTGCAGTATGGGAGCTAAAGTGTTTTCTATAGAGCGCCAAAAAGAACTCTTCATGAAAGTGAAGCACATCATTGATCATTTTGGATTTACACCCAGAATCATGTTTGGTGACGGCTACAAAGGAATGCCAACGTTTGCCCCGTTTGATAAAATTATTGTGACCTGCGGCGCACCCGATATTCCCGAGGCCTTACTTCAACAATTGAAAGTAGGAGGAATCATGGTTATTCCTGTTGGCGAAGGAGCCGAACAGATCATGAAACGCATCACCAAAATCTCTGAAACGGAAGTGACGGAAGAGTCATTCGGAACATTCAAGTTTGTTCCGATGCTTGAAAGAACAGCGAAGTAAATTCACTAAATTAAAAGTGAATAATTAAAAATTAAAAATGACGGCTTTCGGGAATCGGGAATAAGGTAAAATGCTTGTGAATTGAAAATGAATTCATCCCTTAAGAAATCCTTAATTCTTCATTTTTAATTCTTCACCCTGAATTCTTCATTTTTTCACCTTTTCTTGTCACCTTTCCGTGGAGGTTAACACTTACTGCTTTAAGAAGCAAATAGTACGCGTATAGAATGACAAAAAAGAAACACTTTATGGAATTGTACGAGCCTGTGCACGGGAGTTTCGAACGATTTTGTAAAGCACGTTCTTATGGCGTTTGTGATTTTAATGATTTGATGCATGATACCTTGGTCATTGCTTTCGAGCAGTTTGATTCCTTGAAAAGCAGAGAGGCTTTTTTGTCCTTTCTTTTTAGCATAACGAATAAGGTACACGCCAATTTCAGACGAAAAAACAAACCGCTGACATTTTCGGATGTGATAGGAATAGAAAATACTCAAGATCATTCCATTTCCGTTGACAAAAACTTCCAACACGATGAACTATATGAGGCGCTAAATAGGCTGCCGCTAGAGTACCGCACATGTATTGTTCTTTTTGAAATTTCCGGTTTTTCACTTAAAGAAACAGCTGAAATTCAAGAATGTACAGTTGATGCTGTAAAAAAACGTTTGTCACGAGGAAGGAAGATGCTTTTAGAAGTAATGTCAGAGAAAACGACGAAAAAAATTGCAGTATGAGAGAATTAGATTTACAGGCATTACTGAAAGAAAAGCGGGAAGAGCCAACATTGGTTTCGATTACTGCCGTTGATTCCTGGTTAAAAGGTGGAATTGCATTCGTGGGATTGTTTGCGACGATTAAATGGTTATTCACTAAAAAAATGTGGTTTATGTTATCAAGTATTTCTTCAATTACAGTAGTTACAATTCTGGCAATTGTACAGTTAAATTCGAGTTCAACTCATTCAGAAAAAGGATCAAGGAAGGTTCATCAAGTACCGAAAACAGTATCTCAAGCATTTTCGCAGGAGAAACCGACAGTGATTCAAAAATCGAGGGAGTCAAAGGCCGATGCAGGTTTTAAAGCTGAAACTTTCCAATTGACTCTTTTCTCACCCGAACAAATTGTTCCGGGGCAGGAAGAAAATGTAATAGAGCCTATTGAAAATAAGCAAATTGTTATTTCAAAAGCAAATGAGTCCAAAGATCAATTTACACGGATTGATGCGAATGGATTTGTTCATTTCACACTGATGAATGGATCAAGCTGTTCAGTTAAAAACACGATTCCAACAGAAGAGGGTGCAGTGCCGCTCGATTATACCATTAAAAATGGAACGCTCTATTTGAGTAGCGCCAATAAAAATAATTCATCTGATTTAATAATTACAGTCACTGATTTAGAAAAAATAAAGTTAAATGGGTTCTGCGAAATGGTGACCAGTACCACATTTGAATCTGCCAATTTGGAGATTGAAGTTAATGGTTTTACCAATTTAGCAATTGATTTAAATGTCAATGAACTTGAACTTGACATAAATGGTGAAACAAAAGGCATGATGAATCTGAAAGGTGAAAATTTGGATTTAGAAAGTACCGGATTTAACGATTTAGAAATTGAAAGTGATTTTAAGGAAAGTAGAATAGAAGTGAGTGGTTTTTCCATCATTAAATTCGTTGGCACTTCCGCAATAACAATAATGGAGGTGTCTGGAGAAACCAAAATCGCTGCGGAAGAATTCAATTCCCAAGAACTGTTTTTGATAGTTAGTGGTGATAATGGCAAGCTTGAAACCGCCGTTTCTGACAAATTAGATATTGAAATCTCGGGAAAGAATACTGTCGTAATTCTAGGTTCACCCGAAATCATTCACCAAGAAGTGTCAGAAGGTTCTAAGCTTAAAATAAAATAACTTCCTTGTGAATTAGTCAAAAAAAAAGAAGCTCTCGAGCTTCTTTTTTCTTTTCATAAAATTATAGAGTAATGATTGAAAATCATCAATCGCTATGTCTTTAGGAAAGACGTATGATTTCAAAGTGATGAAGTCCAATCAGTAACTCGTAACTAATAACTCGTAACTAATAATTCGTAATTCGTAATTATTTTTCAGTGTCCCTTCGCAGCCAAATACCGCTCCGCATCCAACGCAGCCATACAGCCCGTTCCAGCAGCAGTGATCGCTTGACGGTATGTTTTGTCCGCAGCATCGCCCGCAACGAATACACCAGGTACATTTGTTTTTGATGTTCCAGGTTGCGCATATTTGATGTAGCCCGTTTCGTCTAGATCGATATAGTCTTTGAAGATATCTGTGTTCGGTTGGTGACCAATAGCAACGAAAAATCCTGTACATGGAATGTCTTGAACCTCACCAGTAACGCTGTTCTTTACTCTTGCCCCAGTGACGCCATTGTCGTCACCCAATACTTCCATGGTGTCGGTATT
>CANGIC010000210.1 GCA_947453795.1 Flavobacteriales bacterium | reverse complement strand
TTCAAGGAAATGGGTTGGCAATATGAGGTGATGAATTCATCCGAGGGTTCCATGAAAGGATATAAAGAAATTGTTCTTGAAATTACGGGAGGTGGTGTCTATGGAACCTTGAAATTTGAATCAGGTGTGCACCGCGTCCAGCGTGTTCCGGAAACAGAATCTCAAGGCCGTGTGCATACCTCAGCCATTACCGTTGCTGTATTGCCTGAAGCGGAGGAGGTTGACTTTAACCTCGACATGAACGATGTCCGCAAGGATACGTTCAGAGCATCAGGTGCGGGTGGACAGCACATCAACAAGACCGAATCGGCCATTCGTTTGACCCACATTCCGACAGGTACTGTGGTCGAATGTCAGGATGGACGTTCGCAGCATAAAAACTTGGAGAAAGCGATCTCCGTGTTGCGTTCTCGACTCTATCAAAAGGAACTCGACCGTGTGCACAATGAACGCGCGGCACAACGAAAAACGCTCGTTTCAACAGGGGACAGATCTGAGAAAATCCGGACCTATAATTACCCGCAAGGAAGAATCACCGATCACCGCATCAATAAGACCATTTATAACCTAAGTGCATTCATGAACGGCGATATTAAGGACATGATTGACTCATTGAAGTTGGCAGAAAATGCAGAAAAGCTTCAAGGTCAAGACACTTTCTAAAAGAAACACAAAACAATTCTGGCTTTCAATTTTTAATAAAGATACCGATGGCGTACTTTTTACTCCAGTGTAACAAAAAGACCCTTTGAAAAGTCTCAAACATGGTAAAGGTATATTAAGCATCAAATAGCATTCAACATCATAAATCGATCAATGAAATTCATTTTTACACTTCTGCTCCTCACCTTTTACGCAGTTTCTTTCGGGCAGGAAAAATATACCCTCAGCGGTACCATTTCCGATTCACTTCGTGGAGAAGCGATGATCAATGCAACGATTAAAGTCAAAGGGCAAAATATGGGGGCCTACTCCAATGACTACGGATTTTATTCGCTTACGCTAGCCAAAGGCAGCTACACCATTGTCTTTACAGCGGCGGGGTACACGCCGAAAGAGTTTGTACTAGACCTCACAAAAAACATTCAATTGAATGTGCAAATCGCACCTGTCATCAATAAAATTCAGAATTTAAAAGAAGTCAACGCCACAGCAAAGAAAAACGACCAAAACATCACCGAAGCTGTGATGGGTGTGGAGCGTTTAAATCCGCAAGAAATAGCGAAAATCCCAGTATTGTTAGGGGAAAAAGACATCATTAAAACAATGCAGCTTTTGCCTGGTGTGAAAAGTGCGGGCGAAGGAAATTCTGGATTCTATGTTCGCGGTGGTGCAGGTGACCAAAACCTTATCTTGCTGGATGAAGCACCCGTGTACAACGCCTCTCACTTGTTGGGTTTCTTTTCAACATTCAACTCAGATGCCATTAAAGATGCCGTGATTTACAAAGGCAATCAACCTGCCAACTATGGTGGACGCTTGGCCTCTGTCCTCGACATTAAAATGAACGATGGAAACATCAAACGCTACAATGTCAGCGGCGGACTTGGAATTATTTCGTCAAGGTTGAATGTTGAAGGACCAATTGTCAAAGACAAAGCATCGTTTCTCATTTCTGGACGACGCACTTATGCCGATGTGTTTTTAAAGGCAACAGATAAATTCAAAGACAACATTCTTTATTTCTATGATTTGAATGCCAAGCTAAACTACCGCATCAATGACCGAAATAAACTATTCCTTTCTGGGTATTTTGGACGCGACAAGTTAGGTTTGGCCGATCAATTTGGAATCAATTGGGGGAATGCTACGGGAACCATGCGTTGGAACCACCTCATTTCAGATAAACTTTTCTCCAATACGTCCTTGATTTACAGCTCATACGATTACAAAATAGCCATCTCCAATGCAGATATTGCCTTTGACGTGAAGTCGATTATTCGCGACATCAACATCAAGCAAGAGTTTCAGTATTACATGAATACCCGGAATAAAATAAAGTTTGGGATCAATGCCATCCACCATGAGATTGTTCCCGGTCAAATCACCGCGAATGCAGCCTCGGGGATCAACACCCAAGACTTAACGCCAAATAAATCCTTAGAAGGGGCCATCTTCGTTACCAACGACTGGACAGTTACTGAAAAATTAAATGTCAGCTATGGCGTGCGATTGAGTACCTTTTCGGTATTGGGTAACAATGGAAACACTTATTCCTACAATGCGAAAGGTGATGTGATTGACACTACTGTGTATGCCAATAATTCCTTCGTGAAATCCTATTTTATTCCTGAACCGCGTGTTTCCTTGAGTTATGTCTATTCCAAAACGGCATCCTTCAAAGCGGGATATGCACGAAACGCGCAATACATTCATCTGATCTCAAACACCACAACCTCCTCTCCTACCGATTTGTGGATTCCCTCTTCGATCAATACGAAACCAGAAATCAGCGACCAAATATCCGTTGGATGGTTCAAGAATTTCAAAGAAAACATGTTTGAATTCAATGTGGAAACCTATTACAAATCCATGCAGAACCAGATCGATTACCGCAATGGGGCAAACCTTCAAGCGAATGAATTGATTGAAGGGGAATTGCTGTATGGCATTGGCCGTGCCTATGGTGTTGAACTTATTTTTAAGAAGAAAATGGGGCGACTTACGGGCTGGGTTGGGTATACCTTATCCCGCACAGAGCGAAAAATAGAGGGAATCAACAACGACAACTGGTACGCGGCAAAACAGGACCGGACACACGACATCTCCATTGTGGGAATTTACGACATTACACCAAAGTTGAGTGTTTCTGCGTTGTTTGTTTACTACACTGGAAATGCCATCACTTTCCCTTCCGGAAAATACATCGTCAATGGTCAAACACAATTGCTTTACACAGAACGCAATGGTTACCGCATGCCGGCTTACCACAGAATGGACATCGGTCTAACCTGGTTGAGAAAGAATACGGAGAAATTTGAAAGCAGCTGGAACTTTTCCGTGTACAATGTCTATGGCCGCGAAAATGCCTACACCATTGCTTTCCGACAAAATGCCGATAACCCAAATGTGACCGAAGCGGTACAAACATCACTTTTCCGATGGATTCCTTCTGTGACGTACAATTTTAAATTCAAATAAGATGAGAGGCTTTATTCAACTATTGAGTGCCGTTGCAGTGATTTTCATTATGGGGTCATGCACGAAAGTTATCGACGTGAATATCAATGACAAAGATCCACAATATGTGATTGAAGGTCATGTCACTTTAGGTGATTCAGTTCACCGGGTTGATATCACTCAAACACAAAATATTGACGACTCCAGTCCAGCTCCAACTATTGATAATGCGGTGGTAATCCTTACCGATGATTTGGGCAATTCGCAGGCCATGTCGCTTGTGGCACCAGGTCGATACGAGACATTCAATTATCCGATCAGTGCAGACCGAACATATACACTTCAAGTGACTATTGATGGTCAATTGTTCATGTCCACGGCAGCTGTACCTCAGGCAGTGACCTTATTGAATGTACTCACATTCCCCTTTGCCTTCGGTCCACAGACGTTCAACTCGATTGTTCCCATTCGTCTTGATCCAGGAGGGGTCGCGAATTACTATGAGTTCAAACTAGTAAAACACGGCAAGCCGATTCCGGGATTTTTCATCCAATCCGATCAATACAACGATGGTAATCTTGCACAAGAACCTATTTTTGCTGACGGTGTAAATTCTGGTGATACGATTGATGTAGAGATGCTCAGCATCAACCGCGAAGTGTATGACTTCTTTTTCGCTTTGCAGCAAAATCAGCAAGGATCAACACCGGCAAATCCAACATCGAATATCAGTGGTGGATGTTTAGGGTATTTCTCCGTACAAACGAAATCAGTGAAGCAAGTGATTATTCCTTAAGGGATAAATTCGTTCGGTTTATTACCTTTGTCGGCGAATATATTCCAACATGACACGACACGAACTCATTGCACAAATAAAACGGAAGCGTTCATTCCTTTGCGTTGGACTTGACACCGATCTTTCCAAAATTCCAGCGCACCTGCTCGACACGGAGGACCCCATTTTTGAGTTCAACAAGGCCATCATTGATGCGACCAAAGACTTTGCCGTGGCCTACAAGCCCAATATTGCCTTTTACGAATGTTATGGCCCGAAAGGATGGGAATCGTTGCAAAAAACCATTGACTACATCCCCAAAGACATTTTCACCATCGCTGATGCCAAACGCGGTGATATTGGCAATACCTCGAGCTATTACGCAAAAACTTTTTTCGA
>CANGIC010000209.1 GCA_947453795.1 Flavobacteriales bacterium | reverse complement strand
GTTTTTTGTGGGTGTGATTGTGCTTCTGGTGCGTTCTTGCAATATGCATAGCGCGCGGTCGATGGACAAACCAAAAATTGTCATTCATGTGAAGGGTGAGGATGCCTTTTTGACCGAAGATGAATTGTATGATCGCTTGGTGCGAAAAGGATTGATTTTCGCTGGTCAAACCCATCAAACATTGAAAGCGTCGAAGATAGAGCGCTACATTTCCGCGATGTCGGAAGTCAAGGACGTGAAGGTTTTTACCCGTATTGGAAGCACATGGACCATCGAGGTTACGGTGAGAAAACCGATTGCGCGAATCTACAATCAATACCATGAAACCTTTTATTTGGATGAGGATGGAATTGTGGTTCGGACTTCAGGTTTGCATACAGCGCGAGTGGTTGTTGTAACTGGTTTGATTCCAGATAGAATAACATCCATTCCGGTGAAAGAAATTATTAACAACGATTCCTTGAAAAGTATTCGAAAGCTAGACGATGTGTATCGAATTTCGAATTATGTTTGCAATGATCCCGAATTGCAGGCGCTTATTGGTCAAATTCACTTGAAAACGAATGGTGATTTCGTGCTAATTCCACTTGTTGGTGATCAGCTCATTGTATTTGGTTCTGCCTATACAGACAAGGAGGTGAGGGAAAAATTTGAAAAGTTAAAGATCTTTTACACGAAGGGATTGCCATACGAGGGCTGGGAGAAATACTCAGAAATTACTGTGAAGTATGGAGGTCAGATCGTAGCGAAGATCAAAGAAGGATACAAGGACGAAAACGAAGAAAAGGAATAAAGGTATGTCAAAGGTCATTGTAGGATTGGATATAGGAACGACGAAAATCGCATGTTTCGTAGGGAAGAAGAATGAGCATGGCAAAATTGAGATTTTGTCCATGGGGAAGAGCGAATCCTTAGGGGTGACACGCGGTATAGTGGCGAATATTGACAAAACGATTCAGTCCATTCAAGCAGCGGTTAACGAGACACAAGGACGGGTTGATGGATCTTTAGTGATCAGATCCGTGAATGTGGGCATTGCAGGACAGCACATTAAAAGTTTGCAACACCGTGGAATTCATACTCGGAAGCAAATCGATATGGAAATTTCTCAAAAGGATGTTGATGTATTGATTGAAGACATGTACAAATTGGTGATGCAACCTGGTGAGGAAATTATTACTGTGTTGCCACAAGAATATATTGTGGATAACGAACAAGGGATTAAAGACCCAATTGGTATGTCGGGTCGTCGACTTGAAGCCAATTTCCACATCATCACAGGGCATGTCGGCGCCGTATTGAATATCCACAAATGCGTGGAGCGTTCGGGACTCGAAGTGAAGGAGATTATCCTTGAACCCATTGCATCAGCAGACGCAGTGCTTTCTGAAGAAGAAAAGGAAGCGGGCGTAGTGCTTGTGGATATCGGCGGTGGAACGACAGATGTGGCTATTTTTCATGAAGGAATTATTCGTCACACGGCGGTGATTCCTTTCGGCGGAAATGTCATTACAGACGACATCAAGGAAGGATGCACCATCATGCGTCGCCATGCTGAATCGTTGAAAGTGAAATTTGGTTCTGCCTTGTCTTCACAAAGCCAAGAAAATGAAGTAGTATGCATTCCAGGATTGAAAGGCAGAGATCCAAAAGAAATCACCGTGAAGAATTTGGCGAGCATCATTCAAGCGCGCATGGAGGAAATCATTGAGATGGTCCAGATCGAAATCGTGAACAGCGGCTATTCGAAAAAATTGATCGCTGGAATCGTGGTGACAGGTGGTGGGTCTCAATTGAAGCACATTACCCAATTGTTTGAATACATGACCGGAATGGATACCCGTGTAGGTTACCCAACGGAACATTTGGCAAACACAAACCACATCGAAAACTTAACCAGCCCAATGTTCGCTACAGGTATTGGACTTGTATTGAAAGGATTCGAAAAATTGGATGAACAAACAGAACAGCCAGAAGTAGCAAGTCAAGGTCATGTGAAAGGGCATTCAACGAAAACGCGCGGATCGTTCTTCGATGAGTTGATTAAGAGAGGACAGAAGTTCTTTTCAGATAGTGAAGATTAATAACAACAATACAATATAGAAATTATGGAATTCGATTTACCAAAAGAGACAAGTTCAATCATTAAAGTGATTGGTGTAGGGGGCGGCGGAAGCAACGCGGTAAACCACATGTACAACCAAGGAATCATTGGTGTAGATTTTATCGTGTGCAACACAGACCGTCAAGCATTGGATATCTCTCCGGTTCCATTGAAAATTCAACTCGGACCCTCATTGACCGAAGGTCGTGGGGCTGGTTCTTTGCCGGAAATTGGTAAAAATGCGGCCATCGAAAACATCGATGAAATTCGTGAGTTGCTCGGAAAGAATACGAAAATGGTATTCATCACCGCTGGAATGGGTGGTGGTACGGGTACGGGTGCTGCACCTGTCATCGCTGAAGTAGCGCGAGAAATGAATATCCTTACTGTCGGAATCGTTACGGTGCCGTTCAACTTTGAAGGAAGAAAGCGCCGCCAACAAGCTGAAGAAGGATTGGAAAGAATCCGTCAAAATGTAGACACACTTCTCGTGATCAACAACGAGCGCCTTCGAGAAATTACAGGTAACTTGACGATTTCGAATGCGTTCTCGCAAGCAGATGATGTGCTTACTGTAGCCGCTAAAGGAATTGCAGAAGTGATTTCTGTCACAGGTTCTATGAATGTGGATTTCAACGATGTGAACACGGTTATGCGCAACAGCGGTCGTGCCATCATGGGAAGTGCGTCAGCAGAAGGTGAAAATCGTGCGGTAAATGCGGTACAACAAGCATTGGCTTCGCCATTGTTGAACGACAACGATATCAGCGGTGCACAATATGTGTTGTTGAACATCACGTATGGCAACAAAGAGGTCTTGATGGACGAAATCACAGAGATCACCGATTACATTCAAGACGAAGCGGGATCTACTGCTGATGTGATTTGGGGTCACGGATATGATCCATCTCTAGGAGATAAGTTAAGCGTAACATTGATTGCTACGGGTTTCAAGTCAAATCACCCTATCTCGGGTTTTGAGAAAGCTCCAGAAAGAACAGTAGTTACACTCGACCTGGAGCAAAAAAATGAAATCAAAGAACAATTGTCTTCGCCAACGCAATCTACACCATTCATCAATGCAGTGGAAGTGAAAGCGCCAATCGAAGAGCCGTTCATGAAGTCTGAATCGAAAGAAGAGCCAGTTCAAGAGGAAGTTGTTTCTTTTGTAGCCCCAAGCGTTGAAGTGCCTGTGTCAAAAGTTGAAGCGGCACCAGCTGAACAACAAGAGTCCTTGGAAATGAGTTGGCAGATTCAAGAGGTTTCTGCTGAACCGAAAAAAGAAGGAGTGATCGTTCACCATTTGGAGGATGATAGCCAAGAAAAATTGGCCATTGAAACGCAATCCACACGCACTGTCCTTTCTCCCGAAGAGCAACAGCGCAAAACACAAGAGCGCATGTCACGCATTCACGACTTGACCATTAAACTGAAAAAGTCTGAAGGAATTGCTGAATTCGAAAATGAACCAGCTTATGTCCGTCGCAATATCCAGTTGGACAATTCAAAGCCAAGCACTGAGGAGTCTTTTAGCCGCTTCGGATTGGCTGAGGAGGACAACAAAGGAGTGTTGCGCAGCAATAATTTCTTACATGACAATGTCGACTAATGAGCTTTACAGAACGCATAAATAGTGACATCAAGTCGGCAATGCTGGCCAAGGAAAAAGAACGCCTTGCCGCTTTGCGTGATATTAAATCGAAGCTTTTGTTGGAGGCAACATCAGGTGCTGGCGAAGCTTCTGAAGAAGTGGCCATGAAGATCTGCATGAAGTTGCACAAACAACGCATGGAGACCTACGAATTGTACATGGCTCAAGCTCGTCCAGATTTAGCAGATGAAGAATTGTTTCAAGCAAAAGTAATTGAAGAATACCTGCCTAAAATGATGTCGGAAGAAGAGATTCGCTCCGAAGTCGCTGCTGCAATTGCACAAACAGGTGCTAGCAGTCCACAAGAAATGGGCAAGGTCATGGGTGTTTTAACGGGTAAATTAGCGGGAAAAGCCGATGGCAAACTCATCGCCACACTTGTGAAAGAAGCACTTTCTTAATTGAATAGAAATTAACCATTAGAAGCGTGTTTCATGAAAATGGGACACGCTTGTTTTTTGTAAATAGATGATACTTTTGTAGCATGAAGGTCACAGCATTTAAAGAAGAATTGGCACAAACCATTCGCACATTACACCTCAAAGGATGGTC
>CANGIC010000208.1 GCA_947453795.1 Flavobacteriales bacterium | reverse complement strand
TTGGACCAAGTGTGGTATTTACACCAGGTACGACAACGACCTATACGATTTCAGGGACCGATGCAAATGGATGTGTGTCGACAGATCAAGCCATTGTAACCGTGTTGGCCAATGCGCCAATCAACGCTGGAGTTGATGCTGCGATCTGTACAGGTGCATCAACCACCTTGACCGCAACGGGTGGTGTTACTTATAATTGGTCACCTGCAACGGGCTTGAGTGCCACGACAGGAGCGAGTGTAACAGCCAACCCATCGACCACAACAACATATACGGTAACAGGAACAGATGCAAGTGGTTGTGTGGGGACAGATCAGGTGATTGTAACGGTAAATCCATTGCCAACAATTAATGGGGGTGCGGATCAAACAGTGTGTGTTGGTCAAACAGTGACCTTGACAGCAACTGGAGGAACAGCATATACATGGGCGCCATTGGTAACCAACGGAACAGCATTTACACCTGCAGTAGGAACCACAACATACACAGTAACAGGTACAGCTTTAGGGTGTACTTCGACAGATCAAGTTGTGGTCAATGTCAACCCACTTCCAACCATCGGAGCGGGTGTTGATGCAGCCATTTGTATTAACGGTTCAACAACACTGACAGCGACTGGAGGTAGTACTTATACATGGTCACCATCAACGGGCTTGAGTGCAACGACTGGTGTAAGTGTTACCGCCAACCCAACAACAACAAGCACTTATACGGTTACAGGAACAGATGCCAATGGTTGTGTCTCGACAGACCAAGTCATTGTAACAGTGAATCCATTACCAACGGTCAATGCTGGACTTGATGTAGCGATTTGCGCCGGTCAAACGGTGACTTTATCTGGCGGAGGTGCTGCAACCTATTCATGGACTGCCCCTGTTGTAAATGGGACAGCATTTACACCTACAGCAACAGCGACGTATACAGTAACTGGAACTTCGGCAGCGGGTTGTATCAATACGGATCAAGTACTGGTTACCGTGAATCCTCTTCCAACAGTGAATGGAGGAACAGATCAAACAGTTTGTATTGGTGCTCAGGTAACTTTAATCGGTCAAGGTGCAGTGACTTATTCTTGGTCACCAACAGCAACGAATGGTACTGCTTTCACTCCGGCTTTGGGAGCGACGACGTATACGGTGACGGGAACTACAGCTGCGGGTTGTACCTCAACGGATCAAGTTGTGGTAACGGCAACTCCACTTCCTGTGATCAATGCTGGAACGGATGTTTCGGTGTGTGATGGAAGTCAAGTGACATTGACTGCGACAGGTGGAACAGCGTATACATGGGCTCCAGTTATTACGAATGGAACGCCGTTTATTCCAACGATAGGTGCTGCCACGTATTCAGTGACGGGAACAGATGCCAATGGATGTATGGCTTCAGATCAAGTGCTTGTTACGGTGAATCAGTTGCCAACGGTGAACGCTGGAAATGATGTTGTGATTTGTGCAGGTGTTCCTATAACATTAACAGGATCAGGCGCTGCGACCTATACATGGTCACCAGTAGTTACGAATAATGTTCCATTCATTCCAGGACCAGGAACTTCAGTTTATACGGTAACGGGAACTACGGCCGCTGGATGTACTGGAACAGACCAATTGACAGTAACAGTGAACTCCAATTTATTGGCTGATTTCACACCCGTAAGCACCGTGGGATGTACCCCATTGACGGTCACCTTTACAAACAACACCTTAAATTCAGTGAATTGTGTTTGGTCAATGGGTGATGGTACCACACTTACAGGATGTTCAACCGTAACAAATACCTATGAACAACCTGGATGTTATGATGTTACATTGACCGTGACAGCGCAGAATGGATGTGTTTCCAACTTGACAATACTAGATGCGGTATGTGTAGAAGCCATTCCGGTCGCTGAATTTGCTCCTTCATCCAATGAAATCAATGAATACAACATGGTGGTTTCATTCGCAAACAACAGTACAGGTGCAAGTAATTATGTTTGGAATTTTGGTGACAGTTCACCGAACTCAACGGATATTGAACCAATTCACGATTACACGAACAGTCCGTATGGAAATTATGAGGTAATGCTTGTAGCGATTTCACCGGCAGGCTGCGTGGACACTGCGTATTCCGTGATTCAAATCATAGAGCAGTTAATCTACTACGTGCCGAATACATTCACACCTGATGGAGATACCTACAACCAAACATTTAAACCGGTGTTTACCTCAGGGTTTGATATCTACGATTATGCCCTATTCATTTACGACCGTTGGGGAGAAGTAATCTTCGAATCACATGATGCCAATTATGGTTGGGATGGCGCATACGGTACGGACAAAAAACACGATGTTCAAGACGGTACCTATACCTGGGTTATCGAATTTAAAGTCACGATGAACGATGAACACAAACGAGTCAATGGACATGTCAATGTGATTCGATAGCATGTGAAGGTGGGATGAAAGTCTCACCTTTTTTTTGTCAAGCTTAAAAAGCCGCTAACTATTTGGTAACTTTGCGATAGAAATTTCCCGATGAATCCCAATGAATTAAATATCCGAAATAAGCGTGCGCGGTTTGAATACCACTTGCACGACGAATATATTGCAGGCATGCAGTTGTCGGGTACGGAGGTGAAAAGTATTCGCAGTGGAAAAGCGAGTATTCTTGAGGCCTATTGCATTATGCACAATGGAGAGGTGTGGATTAGAAATATGCATGTGTCTGAATATTCAAACGCCTCGTTTTACACCCATAAGCCCAGAAGCGACCGAAAATTATTGCTCAGTAAAAAGGAAATAGGTCGAATAGCAAAGTTTCTTCAAGTCAAAGGAAATACCCTTATTCCCTTAAAAATGTTTATTTCTGAAAAAGGTTGGGTGAAGTTACAAATTGCCTGTGCTCAAGGAAAGAAACTTCACGACAAGCGCCATGACATGAAAGAACGGGATGACCGCAGAGAGATGGATCGCGCGATGAAAAAATAATTATAAAAATCCCAGCGTAAGAAAATGCAGCAAGTGTTTGTCAAATGCTAGAAATAAAAGCATTAGGGCAGAACATAAATAGAGACTCAAGAAATAGAGGAGGGTGAAAGTAATCGTTTTTCGCTTGTAGTACCGGGTAAAAACGGGGAGAAGGAAAATGGGGACGAGCAAGTACACAAAAGAGAAGAACGTATATTGAACGGGATACGGTACTGGTTGTCCATGTTGAATAGAAATTAACTGCAGTGGGTCATGGAAAATCCATGATTTTTCAACTTGAAAATCAGGATATTGTCCATAGAATGGGAAATCCAATTCTTCCACCCAATAATTGATATTTTCAGCTGTTTTTACTAGGGAAACGCGCTTATCAACGGTTTGTCCAGACGAATATACATTCAAGGCATATTGCGTCATCCGGTCTTCTGAATAATGATGGGGAAGAAAAAGATCGAGCAAAAGACAGAAGGAGAGAATCGACCCCAAGATTGCGTTAAACCCGATCACTTTCCATCCGCGACTTTTTAACAATGCCTTGAAGTACATTTCTGTCTCCTTTTGTTCCTTGATGACTTGCTCATAATGGCGTTTTCGCGCTTCACGAACACGTTCCTTTTGTTGAGGTCGCGCGGATCCAGTTCGTTTAGATTCCCATGAATTTTCTATTTTTCGCTTTCCCGTTAAAATCTCGTAGGCTTCGGTGATTTTTAAAAATTCATCTTGAGCTCCTTGAGATTGATTTCTGTCGGGATGGTATTTCATGGCCAGCTTACGGTACTGACGACGCACATCCTCCGAGCTAGCAGCTTCGGATAAACCAAGTCGATTATAGTATTTTTTCAGCGACACAGTCTTGGCTTAATTCTTTGGTTCGAATCCGATTGATTTTACCGCTTTCGGTGCGAACAAAGTGATAAATATATACTACTTCTTTAGGAATCTGATGATTTGGTAAGCAGGCAATAAATTGTTCTTTTTTGTAGGAAACAGGTGTTTCAGATTCTATACATAAAACAACACGTTGCCCCAAATGATCATCATCAAGGGCAGTTATGAAAAAAGGAAGAGAAATGATGTCTTGAATTTTCGATTCAATTTCTTCGGCATAAAATTTCTTTCCACCGCTGAGAATCACAAAATCCGCTCGTCCTTTCCATTCAAAATGAGTATTGTCGATTTTAACAATTAAATCATTCGTTTCGATGGGACCACTTTCAAGTAAAAGGTCTTCGATGACTAATTGATCATCCGTCACTTCTATGTTCACATTTGGCAATACCGTGAAGTACGGTTCTGTGATTTGTCCAATCGCGCGCAATGCGATATGTGAAATGGTTTCTGTCATACCAAAGGTATG
>CANGIC010000207.1 GCA_947453795.1 Flavobacteriales bacterium | reverse complement strand
TGTGCCATCGAACCACGAATACAAATTTCCTGACGGCGATAGTGAACCATTGAATTCGACGCCTTCCTTGATCAATTCTGCTGAACCATCTACGAGTGAAATGCGGTAATGATCTTCACGACCCGGTACTTCCCATTGTTTTTCAATGGCATACCGCTCGTCAGCCGCAGCAAAAAGATAGGACCCTTTCACATTGTCACTTAATCGTACATTCAAGGTGTCATCCGCTAGTTTCAGGATGTTGTCATCCGACAGTCGGAACCTATATAAGGTACTTCGTTTTTCATCCCGTTTCAATTCAACCAACTGCTGCGATTGCAAGCGCTTGTCGGCATAATGCCAAATGTCAAGCTCTACTTTTTCCTTTTCTAAGAGTGTATCCTTCTTGGCTACCTCGGGACGTTCATCCACCCCGAAGAAGAGGTAATTTCCATCTTTCGTGAAGAGCAAATCGAAATTTTCCGTCACTGAATTACCGCTGCCAATCCGCACATCTGAAGTATCCACGGAACGTATCGTTTTCGTTTCAATCGAATACAAATAAAGGCCATACGCTTTCGCATCGGTCGTGTCATTACTCGCCAAATAGGCAATATTTTTTCCGGAATGGTCAAAGGTCAAGGAGGTGATTGAAGTGTATTTTTTCGAAATCGGAATCAAATCCATCGATGGGAATTGTCTCAAAAACAATTGATTGGAATCCACCTTTACTTTTTGATGCTGGATGTAGCAGAGATTGTCCCCCTTCTGTGAAATCGTATAGTCCGTCACATTGATAAACTGATCTTTTCTGGTAGAGAGGGGGTCAAGGATGGTCAGGAGCTTGCCGTCCGATTTGAAATCCGGTGCTTTTTTGTCTTTTTTGTCTAAAAAACACTTCTTTTTGGGCTTTTTTGCTGTTTTTTCATCATTTTTAATCACATTTTCATCAACAATGTAGGACAGTAGATTGTGATCTACACCCACAGTAAACGACTTCAAAAGAGGAATTTTAATGAGTGAATCGCTTGCCAACAGGTAAATTCCTAGACTATCCTTCGGCCATTTTTTCTTATCGACTTTGTTCAACTCACAATTGCGAAGCGTATCAAAACCAGGAAGAATGCGGAACGCGATGTAGTCGCAATTCTTAGAAAACTGCGCCCCTTTTCCTCGTGGAATGGAATCCATTTTTCCAGAATCGACATGATAAATGTACAGGTAGCCATCGCCACGGTGCGGATTGATTTCGAAAGACACGAACTTTCCATTGGCCGAAACCAATTGATTTTCATTCTTTTTCCAGCCGTTGTAAGCGGTGTAATCAATGATTTTTTTTTGTCCAAATAGCAAACCTGTAAAAAGAATGCTCAACAAAAGAAGAGAATAACGCATGCGCAGTTGATTTTAGGGGATAAAAATACGAAAACGAAGGAAAGCAGACTACAGGAACAGCTCGGACGCAATGTAATCCGCCATCAGACGACCTTCACGCGTAAGTGTCAAGTGTGTATCCGTTTTTACCAACCACTTCTTTTCTTCGAAGCGCTTCAGGTTTGCCTCAAAAACTTCTGTTGATGTTGCGATTTGAAACAAGTCCTGCAAATTCACCCCCCACGATGTACGCAACCCTGTCATGAGCAATTCATTCCAGCGCTCCTTGGAGGTGAGAATTTCGCGTTCAAACCATGTTTCATTCTGCCCAAAATCGGACATATATTTGGCGTTGTTGGCAATATTCCAACGACGTTCAATCCCATTGTACGAATGCGCTGAAGGACCAATGCCAAGGTAATTCACCCCTTTCCAATAATTGCTGTTGTGCACTGCCTCCAAACCTGGGAGGCCGAAATTGGAAATCTCGTAATGGTGAAATCCATGATTTGTTAATCGGTCAATTAAGTGCAAAAACTGCTCGCTCTGAGCGTCGTCACCACCTGGAGTAAGCTGACCTGAACCGACCAATTTATGAAGTGCTGTTTTTTTCTCTACCGTCAGGCAATAGGCCGAAAGGTGTTGAATGCCCATGTCCAAAACACGTTGAATGTGCGCATCCCATTCTTCTAGCGACAAGTCAGGCAAGCCATAAATAAGATCGACACTGATGTTCGAAAATCCTGCTGCTTGGGCAATCGACACACATTGCTCCGCTTCCAGGGCCGAATGCGAGCGGTTCATCCATGTGAGATCATTTTCTCGAAAAGACTGTAGCCCAATGGACAAACGATTGATTCCAAGTGTTCGCCATGCGGTACAATTTGCTTCCGTGATATCATCGGGATTGGCTTCAAGCGTGAGCTCAGCCCCTGCCGACACCTCGAAGTTTTCGTTGATCAATGTTAAAAAGGATGCGATTTCGCTTGGTGAAAGTACACTTGGCGTTCCTCCACCAAAATAGATGCTTTCCATCGCCTTTTCTCCAAGCTCAGACTTTCTCAAAAGAAGTTCAGACTGCATGGTCTCAAGCATACGTTCGCGGTAGGTGGCAAAGGTGGTACTAAAGTGAAAATCACAGTAGGAGCACTTTTTCTTACAGAAGGGAACGTGGATATAAATGCCTGCCATAGCGCAAAGATAAGTCATGTAGCCATGTGAGGTGATGAAATCCTTGTTCGCGCGTATTTTCTTTGAACAATCATTTTGCCTTACCGCTTTTTTTAGTATCTTCAATGTAATGAAATCAACCTACACCACATCAAATCCTGCGGAGTTTACTGAGCGCTTTATCAACCAGACCAATCAGTCCATTTTTTTAACGGGCAAAGCGGGCACAGGAAAAACCACACTTCTTCGAAAAATCATTCAATCCACGCACAAAAATGCTGTTATTGTTGCCCCTACAGGCATCGCAGCCCTAAATGCTGGCGGGGTTACCATCCATTCCTTCTTTCAATTGCCTTTTGGCGCGTTCATTCCAGAATTCATGAAGCCGCCCGAAACGCCTACAGTAAAGTTTGAAACCAAAGAAACACTTTCACGGCATTTCACGATGAACAAGCAACGCCGTGCCATCATGCAAAATCTAGAGTTGTTGATCATCGATGAAGTCAGCATGCTTCGGGCAGATCTACTCGATGCGATGGATTGGACCTTAAGAAATGTGCGACGCGTGTCACAACCTTTTGGTGGTGTCCAAGTGCTCTACATTGGTGATTTGCTGCAATTGCCTCCCGTGGTAAAACCCGACGAATGGAATGTCTTGCGCAACCACTATGCAGGCATGTTCTTTTTCAATTCGAAAGTGATCCAAGAACAACCCGCCCTATACATTGAACTTTCAACAATTTTCCGTCAGCAGGATACCGATTTTATCGATGTTCTAAATCATCTGCGCGACAACCGCATCACTGAATCGGACATTACCCTTTTGAACCGCTATGTCAACCCAACATTTGACGCACTCAAAACAGAAGGATACATCACCCTCACCACCCACAATGCCAAAGCCGATACGATGAATGCCAAAGCATTGGCGACATTGAAAGCTAAGAGTTTCCGTTACTCCGCAGAAATTACGGGAGAATTCCCGCCGCACATGTACCCCATTGACCCAGAAATGGAGCTCAAAGTAGGCGCCCAAGTGATGTTCATTAAAAATGACATTGCGCTAGACAAGCAATTCTACAATGGAAAGATGGGGAAAATTGAGTCTTTATCGAAGGATGAAATCTGTGTCCATTTTCCAGAAGAAAACAAAACCATTACCGTCGACCATTTTGAGTGGAACAACATTCGGTATGCGATGGACGAGCGCACTGGAGAAATCAAAGAAGAGGTCCTTGGCACCTTTGTTCATTATCCTTTAAAACTCGCTTGGGCCATTACGGTGCACAAAAGTCAAGGACTCACCTTTGACAAAGCGGTGCTTGATGTCACAGATGTTTTTGCACCTGGGCAGGCCTATGTGGCCCTTTCACGGCTTCGCTCATTGGATGGATTGGTGCTCCTCAGTCCTATGCGGATGAATGGTCTTTCAAGCGATCAATCGGTGGTCTCATTTGCCCAACACAGAGCAGATGAATCCATGCTCGAATCGCATCTGACGAACGCCACCAAGAAGTACCTCTACGACACTATTCATTTGGCCTTTGATTGGTACGGACTCGTTTCCGGTTGGCACATTCACGAAGCGACCTACCGCAACGCAGGATCAAAAACGGAAAAAGGAAAAAATAAACCCTGGTTAGCCTCCCAACTTCAAGCGTTAAATAGCGCCAACGATGCTGCCAAGAAATTCCAAAACCAAATTGAGCGAATTTTCACAGCACAGCACATCGATCTTGCTTTTCTTCATGAACGGACAGATGCCGCGTACACTTATTTTTTCAAAATTTTAGACGGGATTTTACTC
>CANGIC010000206.1 GCA_947453795.1 Flavobacteriales bacterium | reverse complement strand
GATTTGTTCAATGTTCTGCACATTTAAAAAGCCGAGGTAAAGCACATAGTTTGTTGGCTCCACCAAAAACACCGTGTCCGATAAATCCAAATCTTGTCCACCATCGTGAATGACATGCAGGTTGGATAAATAATAGTCGAAATGCGCTAATTTGAATGCAGTTCCAGTGGCATCCAAATGGTTTGTTCCTATTTGAAGAGGTGTCGAACCCACCACAGGCAAGATCTCAATGAAAACATTTTTCTGTGCGAATGATAAACAACTGAATGTCAAAGACAATACGCAAATCAACCCTTTCATAACTTATTTTTTGTGTACAATGTACAAGATTTCCTTTTCATGCAAACGGTAGCGGGTTACTTTTTCAGCACCGTATTCTTTTCGTGGATCAAATTCCGACACAGTGAATCCTGCACGCTCGAGCCATTGTGGGTAATCCATGCCAAACAAGCGAACATGGTCCTTTTGCCAGAAATGAATCTCGCGGTCCTTCGGTGAAGTAATCGTGGGATCTTCGTAGGTCACTTCGCGGTCAAAATCTTGAGGAACTTGTATAATTCCCCAACCTCCTGGCTTCATTACACGGTACAATTCAGAGATACATTGATTCACATCGTCAACATGTTCTAAAACGTGGTTGCAAAATACAACATCAAAGCGATTGTCTTCCAGTGGAATGTGGTGCAAGTCAAAATGAATGTCCGCAATCGGTGAAACCAAATCACCTGTGAGGTATTGAAGATTTTTTTGTGCTTTAAATCGGGAATGGAAACACTGCTCTGGTGCGATGTGCAGCACCTCTAGTTTTTCAGCGGAAAAGAAATTCGAACGGTCTTTCAAGTACAACCACATCAACCGGTGACGCTCTAATGTAAGGTCATAGGGACAAAGCACGTTTTCGCGGTGCGCCGTATCCGAACCATAGGAAAGAAATTTAGAAAACGAACGCTCACATACAGGACATTCCACCTTGTTTCCTTTGTACAACAAGGGAGCGACCTTTTTAAAAGGGTAACTCAACCGAATCAACAAAGGCCGAGGAAGCGTATTGAGCAAGAACTTATACAGCTTTTTCATCGGAGCAAATGTACGGAAAGAAATGTGCAATACCGAGTTAATCGTTTAACTTTGTGCTTCACACTTTAGTACCCATGAAACAGTTAAATATCCTTCTTTTCATCACCATCGGTTCTATTTATGCCCAATCACCTATGTCAAAAACGCCCATTCCCCAAGCTACAAAACATGCTGAAAAACTGACAATTCATGGTCATGAACGGATTGACGATTATTACTGGATGAATCAAAGGGATTCAAAAGAAGTGCTTGAACATCTCGCCAATGAGAATGCTTACGCTAACTCCTATTTTACACATTTGGAAGATTTGCAAAAAAATCTCTTGGACGAATTTGAAAAACGCATTGATCCGAATGACAAAAGCGCGCCTTTCATTTTAAATGGGATTACCTATCAATCGAGAAACATTGAAGGGAAAGATTATGCGTTGATTTATAAATTGGAAGGTTCGAAAGAAACCATCTTTTTAGACGAAAATGAACGTGCCAAGAATCAGTCGTTTTATGAATTGGCTGATTGGTCTCCGTCACCGGATAATCACTTGTTAGCGATTTCAGAAGATTACATTGGACGACGAAAATATACCATTCGCATTCGCGACAATAAAACGGGTCGTTACCTAAAAGATGTGATCTCAGATTCAGACGGTTCCATCGTTTGGGCGAATGACAACAAAACCATTTTCTACGTCAAAAAGGATCCGCAGACACTCCGTGAGTTCCAAGTATATCGCCATACCCTAGGTACAGATGATTCAAAAGATGTATTGGTGTATCAGGAAAATGACGAGAAATTCAATGTGTCCATCACCAAGTCGTTGACGGATAAGTACATCTTCATATACAGCTTTAGCTCCACCACGTCGGAGTTGCAATTGATTGATGCAAATAGTCCTGCAGATGCTCCGAAAACATTCTTGAAGCGTGAAAAGGACCACTTGTATGAAGTCGATCACCACGATACGGGATTTTATATCTTGTCGAACAAGGACGCGAAGAACCGTAAAATTGTGTTTAGTGCAGGGATTCCGAAAACTATAGATGATTGCAAGGTCCTTACTCCTCACTCTACGGAGGTTTTGTTGGAAGGATTGCTGGTCTTGAAGAATTACATGGTTACCGAAGTACGCACCAATGGACTTCGAAAAATCATCAGTACTGATCTGCGTTCAAATCAATCGAATACCATTCTTTTCAATGAAGAAACCTATTTCACAGGATTAGGATTGAACGATGATTACGAAGCCAATACCCTCTTTTTCAATTACAATTCACTCACTACACCAGCAACGGTGTATCGCTATGATCTTGCGAAAGATGAAAAAACAGTTTGGTTTCAGCGCACACTTTTGGACAAATCCTTTACCCCAGACAACTATGAATCGAAGCGAGTTTGGGCTTTGGCCAATGACGGAACAAAGATTCCTGTTTCGATTGTCTACAAGAAAGGAACAGATCTTTCAAAAGCACCGTGTTTACTCTACGGTTACGGTTCGTATGGCTATACCCTACCGGATGTATTCAGCGCAACCCGATTGAGTCTACTCGACCGGGGATTTGTTTATGCAGTGGCACATATTCGTGGAAGTAAATACATGGGTGAGCATTGGTATGAGGACGGGAAATTTTTAAAGAAGATCAACACGTTTACCGATTTCATCAATGCCGCAGAATACCTTGGAACGGCGGGCTATTGCGATAAGACCAGAATCTATGCACAAGGCGGTAGTGCTGGAGGATTGCTGATGGGTGCTGTACTGAATATGGCACCATACCTCTGGAAAGGAGTCGTTGCTCAAGTACCTTTTGTGGATGTGGTTACGACAATGTTGGACACAAGTATTCCATTGACAACAGGCGAATATGAAGAATGGGGAAATCCGAATGAGGCGGATTACTATTGGTATATGCTGAAATATTCCCCTTACGACAATGTGCATGCAATGAATTATCCTGCGATCTTCGTGACTACAGGTTATCATGATTCACAAGTACAATACTGGGAGCCAATGAAATGGGTCGCTAAACTGCGAGAGATGAAAACGGATGCCAATCCACTTGTTTTTGATTGCAACATGGATGCAGGTCATGGCGGTGGCTCTGGACGAACACAAGAACGAAAAGAAATTGCAAAAGAATATGCATTTATCCTTGGACTTGAAGGCATTCTACACTAAATATCGGTTTGTATTTTCGCTGCTTATCATAAGCCATTTTTCGTTTTCTCAAGCGAAGAAGGACAGTTTGCCGTACACCCTTTTCAATGATAAAATCGTTTTATTTTCAGACATTGGGTATACGGGTGCTCCATTCACCTTAAAATCTACTTTTCAAGATGGGGTGGATAAACTGCATTACAAAAATAATTTTCGCGCTGTCCTTGGTTTGGGAGGTAGCTACAAATGGTTTTCCATTCGATTAGGAATACCTTTACCCATCGAGATGCGCTCAGCAGGAAGGTTTGGACATACACTGCCGATCAATCTAGGTGTTGATTTCACGATCAAGAAAACATTTTTCGATGTGGACTTTAGAAATTTTACGGGTTACGCGATAAAGAATGCCTATCATTGGAATGATACACTTACGAAATTGAAGCCCAATGATATACGTAGTACTACTTCAACGAATAGTTTTTCTGTTAATGTCTGGTACTTCCACAATAAAGACTTTAAAATGCAAGCGTTAAGGGGGAGAAATGGGCATTATGAAAAATCTGTACATACCTGGTACTTGAGAAATACCTTTAATGTTTTCGGAGTAAACAACCAAGATCAGTCGGTTATTCCTATTCAGTTTAATGACAGTTTGAACACGAAACTTTCTGCCTCAAGTTTTGGTGCTGTGGATATCGGAGTAATCCCGGGATATGCCTATGTGAATCGGGTGAACAACTGGCAGTTCTCTATACTTGGTGGAATCGGGGGTGTTTTGCAAACGAAATTCTATACCGTCAATGGGGAAACGCGTTCCTTCACAGGGCTGCAGCCGCGCTACGACATTCGATTTATCGGTGGCTATTCTGAACCGAAGTACTTTGTCTTCCTCGTTACCGACTTTGACAACAAGTCCATTCATTTCGATTCGCTGATTTACAACCAAACCTTCTACACCTTGCGCCTCGTGGGTGGAATTCGTTTGGAACCGAAAGAAAAGAAATCAAACAGAAAGTAAGGCGCTTTGTGTAACTGGCTCAAGCCAGGTGTTTCTCAATTCTCCAAGTGACTGTATCAATGGATTATAAACGAGTGCATTTGGGTACTTCGACAAGCT
>CANGIC010000205.1 GCA_947453795.1 Flavobacteriales bacterium | reverse complement strand
TCAGCCAACATGGCTTCAACTTGATCCTGCGGAAGAGTCAATGAGTTCTTCAATGTCGTGCGTGTCACATGGTTGTATTGCCAGTTGGGCATTCCCATTTGTTTCGCGCGTTCACGCATGTCTTCCAATTCCTCCGCGGTGTCAAACGCATAGTATGCTTTATCCTCTTTCACCAATTGCTCGGCATACGGACGGTACATTGCTTTGCGTTCAGATTGCACGTATGGACCGTAGTTCCCTCCGAGCCCAGGTCCTTCTGTTGGCATAATTCCACACCACTTCAATGAATCCATGATGTAATCTTGAGCACCTGGGACAAAGCGCGTTTGATCTGTGTCTTCGATCCGAATAATAAATGTCCCGTTGTTTTTCTTCGCGAAAAGGTAATTGTAAAGTGCTGTTCGAACACCCCCCATGTGCAATGGTCCTGTTGGAGATGGGGCGAAGCGTACGCGTACTGGTTTGTCAGACATGACTAAAAGTTTTGCGCAAAGATAATGAGTTTTCGCGGAGGGAGAGGGTTTCTGTGTGTGTTATGAAAGGGATCATCAAGCGTTTTTCATGGTTGACGCGATTTCGAGTTGAACGAATTGAAGAATATGTTTTATTTTAGTAGGTTAAGCCAAAAAGTTTGTGTGATGGGTAGTGCATTTGATCAATTGTTGGAACAGATAGACGCGTTTATCCGGAAGTATTACAAAAACCAGATGATTCGTGGTGTCTTGTTGTTTGTTGGAGTGTTCCTTTTTACATTCCTTTTCACGACAACCTTGGAATATTTCGGGCGTTTTGGGTCAGTAATGCGCGCTCTGTTTTTCTTTGGTTTTATTCTCCTTAACCTAGGAATATTACTTCGTTTCATTGCCATTCCTTTACTTAAACTTTACTCTTTCGGTGCGCGAATTGATCGGTACCAGGCCTCAGAAATCATCGGCACCTTTTTCCCAAACATCTCAGACCGATTAAAAAACACCTTGCAGCTACAAGATGATTTAGCGTCGAATTCGGGGAATATAGAATTGCTTCGGGCAAGTGTGCTTCAACGCGCGAATTCCTTGACCGCGGTACCCTTTGCTTCTGCCATAGATTTTAGAGAAAATAAGAAGTACGCCAAATTTCTACTACCCATCTTTTTAATCTTTGTTGCCGTGGGTGTTGCGGCCCCTTCCCTCTTATTACAAGGAACCAACCGTGTTGTGAACTACCAAAAAGAATTTAAACCTGTAGCCCCTTTTACTTTCGTTTTGAGCAACGATAACGCTTCGATTGAAGAAGGGGAAGACTTTCCTGTGGAAGTACACTTAAAAGGGCGCGATTTCCCAGATCACATTTATTTGGTAAGTGAGAATGGCAAGTTCCTCATGACACGCAAGGCGAAGAATGTATTCACCGGTGTGATTCGCAAGCCGAAGGAGTCGGGCGCTTTCTTTTTTGAGGCGAATGAATTCAGTAGTGATGAATACCGTTTAAATGTTTTTGGTCGCTCGGCCATTGGTAAGATGGAGGCAAAACTGAGTTATCCGTCCTACCTTGGAAAACAAGATGAAGTCATTGCCAATGCGGGTGATTTAACGGTGCCGGAAGGAACGCAAATCGAATGGAGTGTGTTGACAAAGAATACGAAGCATGTTGACTTTGTGTTTAATGGCATAAAGAAGCGTTTTAGAAGCGAAGGGTTCACCTTGTCTAAGAAACTTAACGAAACCTCTCGTGTACGCATTTATATGCAGAATGCACACCGTGCTAAAGTCGATTCTACAGGTTTCCAATTGACGGTGGTGAAAGATGCCTATCCATCGGTGATGGTCAATGAGGTGCAAGACACTGTTTCGGATGGACTACATTTTTTCTCGGGCCAAGTCACCGATGACTACGGACTAACAAGTTTGAATTTTGTGTACACACTGATTTCTGCCGATGGCAAACGTCGTGAAGAACGCCTGTCAGTGCGAAAGGTGAATGGCACGGATTTACCGTTTGATTTTGCCGTAGATTTCCGTCGTGAGAAGGTAAAATTGAATGACCGCATTGAGTATTATTTTGTGGTAACGGACAACGATGGCGTGAATGGAAATAAGTCCACACGAAGTCAAGTGTTCACCTATAAACTGCCTTCCTTGGAGGAATTAAACGAGAAGCGTGAGGAGGATCAAGAAAAGATTCAAAATGATTTGTCGAGTTTGCTGAACCGAACAAAAGATTTTCAGAAGGATGTTGAGAAAATGAAGAAGGACATCATGAATTCGAAGAACAGCGATTGGAACAAGTTGAACCAAGTGCAGCAGTTGCAGCAGGAACAAGAGAGCATCAAAAATAGCTTAGAGCAAATGCAGCAGCAAATGGAGCAAAGCACCCAACAGAAAGATCAATTGTCTGAAATGGATCAAGAGCTTCTGGACAAACAAGAGATGATTGAGAAGTTGTTGAATGAGGTAATGGACGATGAGTTGAAAGACTTATTGGATAAACTCGAGGAGTTGTTAAAGAAGAATGACAAAGAAGAACTAAAGGACAATTTGGACAAACTAGAGCAGTCTTCAGAAGACATGAAAAAGCAGTTGGACCGAAGTCTGGAAATGTTAAAGCGCCTTCAGGTCAACGAGAAAATTGATGACATGGAGAAAGAGTTGAAAGAGCTTGCGAAGGAACAAGAGGATCTTAAAAAGGAAGTGGAGGAAGAGAAACTGAAGAAGGAGGATGCTGTAAAAAAACAGGACGAAATCAATAAGAAGTTTGACGAGTTAAAAGATGACCTGAATAAGTTGAACGACCTAAACAAAGAGCTCGAACGACCTATGGATTTAGGTGATACAGAGAAGAAGGAGGGTGAGATATCGGATGATTTGAATGAAGCAAAGGATGGCCTTGAGAATTCCAAGGAAAAGAAAGCGGGTGAAAACCAGAAGTCTGCTGCCGAAGGAATGAAGGAGATGGCGGAGCAAATGGACATGATGCAGCAACAAGCGAATCAGCAACAGGAGGAGGAAGACATGAATTCGTTACGCAACATTTTAGAGAGTTTAATGGCCTTAAGTTTTGATCAAGAGGAAGTCATGAAACGCTTTGCAAGCATAGGGAGCAATGACCCGGCTTACCGCAGATATGGACGAAAGCAACGTGCAATTATCGACGACACTAAGATCGTTCGTGACAGTTTAATGGCCTTGGCGAAGCGTCAACCAAAGATTGCTTCGTTTGTGGATAAGGAGTTGAATACAATCCGTGAAAATCACATTCTTTCATTGGAAGACATTGATGAGCACCGGAAGTCATCCCTTGGCATTCATCAACAAACTGTAATGACCTCGTACAACAATTTGGCCTTGCTGTTGAATGAAAGTCTTCAGCAAATGCAGCAGCAAATGCAAAGTCAAAAAGCCGGTAGTGGAAGCTGCACAAAACCGGGAGGATCGAATCCGAAGGGCGGTCAACCGATGAACTCGAGCGACATGAAGCAGATGTTGAAAAAGCAACTGGAACAAATGCAAAAAGGACCTAATCCGGGAGGTCAAAAGCCGGGAGAAAAACCGGGTGAAGGTCAAGGGAATAAACCCGGTCAGCAAGGTATGGGAATGCAAGGTTTAGGCAATAAAGAAATTGCAAAAATGGCGGCAGAACAAACAGCTATTCGTCAACGCCTGGAACAGTTGCGCAACGAATTGAACAAAGAAGGTAAGGGTAAAGGCAATCAGTTGAATCCGTTAATCAAGGAGCTCGAAGAACAAGAACGGGCCCTGATCAACAAACAGTTCTCTCAGGAGCTCATTACGCGCCAGAAAGAGATCTTAACCCGCTTATTGGAAAG
The DNA here is from genome assembly GCA_947453795.1 of Flavobacteriales bacterium. GTDB lineage: Bacteria > Bacteroidota > Bacteroidia > Flavobacteriales_D > Crocinitomicaceae > M0103. The sequence continues at coordinate 671 of CANGIC010000205.1, read as the reverse complement.
TGAAAAGGCATTGATGGAGCGAGGATTTGAAGAAAAGCGCGAATCAACTTCTGGAAAAAATGAGAATAATGGTAACAATATTTTGTTTGAGGAGTATAACCGACAGAAATTAAGACAAATTGATTTGCTTCGTGCGGTTGATCCGGTGTATAGAAAGTACTACAAGGATAAGGCAAACGAATACTTCAATGGGTCTTTATAATCGGCTAAGCGATGAAAGAAGGATACGAAGTAATTGAAACATTAAAGATTCCATCGTCATTTGATCAGGTAGGAAAAGTGGAGACATTAATTGATCGTGTATGCGCCGATTTGGCGGTAAACGAGGATTACTATGGCAATGTGTTGATTGCTGTCACTGAAGCGGTGAACAACGCCATTTTACACGGTAATAAGCGCCAAGAGAATTTAGAAGTGGATGTGGCAGTTGGCGATGGTGGTCAGTCGTTTTGTTTTAGTGTCTCGGACGAAGGACAAGGATTTGACTTTTCGAATCTCCCCGACCCTACTGCACCAGAAAATATCATGCAAGAAAATGGCCGTGGTATCTTTTTGATGCGCAATTTATCAGATGAAGTTGAGTTCGATAATATGGGAAAAACGGTTCATATCTATTTTTCCAAACAATGATCTCATTTGAGTTTATAGATGTTGAAGTTCCGGAGTTGTCT
>CANGIC010000204.1 GCA_947453795.1 Flavobacteriales bacterium | reverse complement strand
TTGAGCGCGGTATGGAAGGATTCATTATCGGAGCGAAAGAAGACAAAATGGGGATTCGCGGAAGTGATACACATACCTTGTTGTTCAACGATGTCAAGGTGCCGAAGGAAAACCGTATCGGTGAGGATGGATTTGGTTTCAAATTCGCCATGAAGGTACTTTCAGGTGGTCGAATCGGAATTGCTGCTCAAGCATTAGGGATTGCTGCCGGTGCATTGGAATTGTCTGTAGCTTACTCGAAAGAACGCAAAGCTTTTGGAAAAGAAATCTACAAGCACCAGGCAATTGCCTTTAAAATTGCGGACATGGCGACGGAAGTTGAAGCTGCTCGTTTGTTGGTATATAAATCTGCTGCGGATAAAGATGCAGGTAGAGATTATGGCACATCAAGCGCCATGGCGAAATTGTATGCATCTAAGGTGGCGATGGAACAAACGGTGGAGGCCGTTCAAATCCATGGTGGATACGGATATGTGAAAGAATACCATGTAGAGCGTTTGATGCGCGATGCGAAGATTACCCAGATTTATGAAGGAACATCTGAAGTGCAGAAAATTGTTATTTCTCGCGCTGTATTGGATGTGTGATTTCGAAGATAGAAAAAGTGGAAGGGAGGCAATTGTCTCCCTTTTCTTTTACAATACGGTGGCCAATTTCTCTAATCCAATCCCACGAGATCCTTTGAGCAGAATTAGTGCATCGTGCTGAGGATGTTGATTTAAATGTTCAATTGCTTCACTTGTCGAGTTGAACTGATGTGCAAGAGTAGGGGAGTATAATGATTTAAAGATTGGTCCTACAGTAGAGCCCGTAAGGTTTAATTCAGCGGCCAAATTTAGGATCAGTTGATGCTCATGCACACTTTCTTTACCCAATTCTAGCATGTCACCTATGATAAAGTGCTTGTTTGGTGAATCAATTAAGGCAAAGCTCTCCAATGCAGACTTCATGCTTGTCGGATTGGCGTTGTAGCAGTCAAGTATGAGGGTGTTGAGGGCTGTTTTCATCACTTGTGAGCGATTGTTCTCTGGGATATAGGAGCTAATCGCAGCATTTATTCTTTCTTCCGTTAATCCAAAGATTTTTCCGAATGCGATTGCTGCGAGGAAATTGTAAAAATTGTAAGTTCCGATCATGTGGGTGCTTACGGTTTCACTCGAGTAATCTCCCGACATCCATGAAAACTGAACGTAAGGATTCATTCCGATTAATGTACCTTGAATCATTGCTGAATCGTTAGCGCCATAGGAGTACAGTGTGACATTCTGTGGCAAATGCTTCTTCAGAATAAGATCATCCTCATTGTACACGATAGTGCCTCCAACAGCAGAAACGGCATGATAGAGTTCGGTTTTCGTTTTCAACACACCTTCGAAATTTATGAATCCTTCCAAGTGTGCCTTTCCGATATTTGTGATGATTCCATAATTCGGTTCGGCAATCGCACACAATTCTTCGATGTCTTTGAACTTATTTGCACCCATCTCGATGATGGCGATATGATGGTGTTGCTTTAAACGGAGTAGAGTAAGTGGTACGCCGATATGGTTGTTTAAATTACCCGTTGTGGCCAGTACATCGTATCCTTGTGATAGCACACAGTTGATCAGTTCTTTGCTACTCGTCTTCCCATTACTACCGGTGATTCCGATTACTTTAGCCCTCATCTTTCGACGATGATTCCGCGCCAATTGCTGTAGGAAGGTGAGGGAATCTTCAACGATATATATATTTTCTTTGTCGGCATTTGCTTTATCGTCAGAAATCACATATTTCGCACCTTTGAGTAAAGCGTCTTCAGCAAACTGATTCCCGTCGAAGTTCTCTCCTTTGAGGCAAATGAACAGACAGTTCAATTCAATATTTCGGGTATCAATGCATACTCCCGATGTTTGTTCAAATAAATCGAATAGATTTTCCATAAATAATGAGGCATAAAAAAAGCCCGCTTTTCAACGGGCTTTTCGTATAGAGGTTATCCTTTTTTCTTCTTTTTACTGTCGTAATTCATTCCCGTTGGACTTCCGATGCGATCCATTGCACACCTGAATCCAATAGTACAGGTAGATTTATCTTCATCTAGGAAGCGACGGTTTCCAGTTGCCAACCAATAAGCGCGATCTCTCCATGATCCTCCCTTGTACACACGGGATTTGTCAGAAATCAATGTCGTTGGCCAAGATGGACGACCTTCTGGTTTCAAAGGTGTACCGTCCAATCCAAATTGTTCGTGTTCACTTTGGTACATTGCCAAATTTGGATCTCTTTGTGCTTGGTTTACGCCGTTCTTGTAATCGTCACTGTCAAAATACACTGAATTCTCAACATCACCATCAAGGTAGTCGCTGTAATCATCCTTGCGGTAATTCAAACGACCGATGTTTTCTTCTTCCGTCACATTTCTGTACTTCAATTTTCCAGGTGTATCGATGATGTAATCGTTGAATCCATCACGCAACATTGAAATGATTTCGAAAGCATATTCAGCGCCTACATCTTCACCACGAATGGCATCAGCGAAAATTCCCTCAAAAATTTCTTCTTGAATCAATGCAGATGCTTCATTGTCGTATTTCAAGTTTTTCAAATCAATTGCTCTATCGATTACATTATTGATCGAAGCCAAAAGTGTCAATTCAACAGTATCTTTCTTCTTTCCACTTGACATGTAGAAAGGATCTGGTGCATAGCCACGACGTGTAGGGTTTCTAGAAGAGATGTTTGACGCCAATCCTACAGAGATACTCGTGTCTTTCGGGTCGTGTTTCTCAGCTGAGATTCTTTGGAAACGAATACGTTCAAACTCATTGATGTATTCTTTCATACCGTGAACATCGTATTGAACTTGCTCATTTTTGATTTCAACGGATCCTTCGTTGTTCAACAACTTCGTTTTGAACACATTTCCACGGAATGGACGGAATTCATCGAAATCCTCAGAAGAGAGTGGGCGATACACATCCATTACCCATTCGGATACGTTTCCAGCCATGTTGTAAAGACCATAGTCATTCGGCCAATAAGATTCAACAGGAGCAGTTACATCCGCACCATCGTTCAAGCTACCAGCAACTCCCATATAGTCACCACGACCGCGAACAAAGTTTGCACGGATATCTCCTTGAAACTGTTCTTCGTCATTTCGCACCCAGTGACCAGTCCATGGATAAATTCTACGGTCGGTGATGTTTTCTTCACCTTCTTGTAGGTTTCCAATAAGTCCTGATGCAGCAAATTCCCATTCTGCTTCAGTTGGTAGGCGGTAGCGTGGCAGCAAAATTCCATCCTCCATGCGCAAAATACGCGTGCCCAATTTCTTGCCTTCAATGTTTGATGGATTTAAATCCTCTACATTGCGTGCAACACCTTCCTCGTATTGACCTGCGTAATAAGCATCGGTATTGAAAGTTGCATCGTCTTTTTGTTCCACGTTCCAATCAAGAATTCCTTCACGCACAAGAATGTATTCATTCACACGGTCAGTTCTCCATTTACAGAAATCGTTCGCTTGCAACCAAGAAACACCAACTACTGGATAGTCACGGTAGGCCGGGTGACGCAAGTAATAGTCTACGTATTTTTCATTAAATGCCAATGGCGATCTCCAACACAAGGTGTCTGGAAGCGCATTTTTGTACACCATAGGGTACGATTCATACGCGCGGGAAATCCAGTACAAATATTCCAACCATTGGAAATTTGTCACTTCAGTTTGGTCCATATAGAACGAAGAAACGGTTACACGTGCAGAGCGGTTGTTCCAGTCATACATCACATCGTTTTCGGTGCGACCCATGGTGAATGTTCCCCCTTCCACGAGCAAAAGTCCTGGTCCAGTTTCTTGGTCAATAAAAGGAACCTTTTGGAATCCTCCTACTTTAGGATTGTTGTATTCCCAACCAGTGGTTGAAGAAGACTCGCGCTGACAAGAAGCAAGAATGATTCCTGAGAGCACTACAAACGAAAATTTCAGCAATTTCATATTGATTTGATTTTTCATTTTACTTGCAAATAGTATTGGCCTTAAACGGATGGCACGAAAAAAGTTACATTTTTAGGTTAAAACGATGGACAAGATACCAATTTAAAGGTAGTTGGTCGTTGTTTACAATTTAAATTAATTCCTAGTGAAATTTCATGAGACCCACCTGAAACCCCATTGTTTAACTTGGATACAGTAACATCGTAACTATAACCCAACTTAAACTTACCGGTGTTAATTCCTGCGGTTAAAATAAATGCGTCTCTGTTTCTGTACCAAACACCGATGTTCAAAGGACCATATTTTACATAGGTACCTACGCTCAATTCCATGAATCCATTTTGATACTGATAGATGACATTCGGCATAATGGAAGTACCGTTCGAATATTTTGATCTTCTTCCCAATTGAATTTCAGCGCCCATGTGACCGGTAACGCGAATAGGCATTTTAGATTCCCCAACAATCATGGATTCATTTGGACGGTTCAAGTGATGTACAGCA
>CANGIC010000203.1 GCA_947453795.1 Flavobacteriales bacterium | reverse complement strand
GCATTTCCGCTAGAACATGCCACAGCGGTAAATAAGAAAAACCCAAGATTAATCCCAACCAAATACTTTTGCAATCGATTCATAGTTCATTCATTTTCATTGAATTATCAGAAATGACAAGTCAATTTTTTACGCTGAATAAAAGTATGGTTTTTTTCGCGAATACGCGATGAAATCGATCCACATCATAAACGCTGCACGGAGCCGAACAAGTTATTGGTATTTACCTTTTGCCCTTTTCCTCAATTTTTTTGAGGATTTCATTTTGTTGCTCTTGAAGTCGTTTTAAGTTTTGATCCAATTGGTCTAATTGGTCTTTGTTACCAGAGAAATTGAATTTTAATTGCACCAACTCTGCCGGCAGAGCAATGATTGCTTTAGCAATTTCTAATGGTATATTAAAGGCCGATTTAACACAAGAAGGAACATCTAAATCGTTTGAAATTAGAATTCCATTGCTAAATGTCAACGTTTGTTTCTTTTGAACAAAAGCAGTTCTTGATATTGGCACTAAAATCAATTTGGATTCGTCAACTACATTTATATAAACTTCTCGGCTCACAGCAAGCAATGACTCAGGATCAGTGACAATAAGAATTTTTGCGGTTTTCATTGGTCTTGTTAATACACCATTGATTCTTTCATGCAATTCTAAGTTAACTGTAGAAAACTTATAATCGTCTAATTGTAATGACATCTCTGAATTCCATGAATAAATCGTATCCTTGAACTCAAAAGGGATTGTTTCAACAATCGATATTTTTTTTTCTTTTGAATTAAATTCCGCCAATCTATATTGCCGTTGTATTTGAATGGTGATTGTGTCTGCTGTTGAAGCCAATGCAGCTGAACTTACTGGCGTTCCACCTCCAAATGCAGAGATTACCGTTTTAGCAATATCAGTAATAATTTCTCCAGATTTATCAGTAACATCTAGTGAAACAGATTCTAACAATCCTTGCTCGTTTGACTTGAGGACCAACTTATCATCAAATAATCCATTTTTCATATGTTTGAGCATGAACAAATCATTACTCGCTTTAATTTGTGGGATTATAGTAATTTCTTGATTCCTTAATTGCCATTCACCACTATCCACTTTAAATAAATGCAATTTCAACTCTACATCTAAGACAGTTTCAGGCAAATAATAATAGGAATCTGCTATAGAAAAATGATTGTTGGGCATGTTGGTTCGAACCACAGCACAGCTGCTTGCAAGAACTAGAATAAGGGAACACGAAAGCAATAACTTAAACTTCATTTTAGATTTCATTTACCGTTTATTAAAGATTTCACAGACAAACATACTAAACAAATCAACAATTAGTATTTAAAAATAAATATTTAAAACTATTTTATATTGAAATTCAAATTAAACACCAAATTGATGTTTTTAACAAAACAAACACCTATTAAAGTGAGGTACAATGGCATCATTTCTTTTGATAAAGGTGGTAGGTTGATCCTGTATTTCTGAATTCATTGAAATGTCGATCAACGCGCTCAAGTCCGCACTTTTCCAATATTGGCTCCACTTCAGAAAAGGTCCATTGGCGAATGGGAAAGGTGTCTCTGTAGCTAAATGCCTCACCGTTATAGACACCAGAGCAGGTTTCATCATAGGTGTAAAGCGGTTCTGAATTCTTCCTTACAGTTACATTTCGGGAAAACGAACCTTTAACTACGGGGCTATACATGTGCTCATCAAACAATATCTCATTCGCCAAGTCAAAAAAGAAAAAACCGCCTGGATTCAAATGTTCACTGATGTTTTGCAAGGATTGATGAAGTTCATTTTCCTCTGTAATGTAAATAAGAACTGTAAAAACAGCCATGGCCAAATCAACTTTCCCGTTCTGATATTCAGCAATTGAGCAATGATGCATAGGAAAATGAATATTCTCGGCAAAAGATTTTTCTGTCATCACCTCAATCATCCCTTTGCTTTTTTCAACAGCAATTATAGCATAGCCCGCTTTTGCTAAGGGAATTGAAAAACGACCTGTCCCTGCTCCAAGATCTAGAATTGTTCCCGATTCGCGAATCGATTTCAACACACCTAAGGTCTGATTCGTAAACCCATCATAGTAGTCCCCAAAGGTACTCTGATACACATAATCGTAATATTTTGCCCAGTTGTCGTGTGGTCCTTCCATAGTTGTATTATTCGTTTAAACTAGCATAAACGCATAAATATACGGGTTCAACTTTCAATTTTAACCATACCAATAAATACAATTTATCCTCACCATAAGTTGTTTCATTCCCACCTACTTTTCACTATCTTTGCCCCCATAAAATTGAACTACTTTGGCACAAAAAATCAAATTCGGAACAGACGGATGGCGCGCGATCATCGCTGATGATTTTACGGTTGAAAATGTCGCGCGTGTGACTTTCGCAACAGGAGAATGGATGAAACAACGCTACGAAAATCCATGCGTTGTCGTCGGTCATGACTGCCGTTTTGCAGGTGAATTGTTCGCCGAAACAACAACCAAAGTATTGCTGTCGCAAGGTATCCGCGTGAAATTAGCACGTGGATTTGTGTCAACGCCAATGATTTCTCTTGGTGCCAATCAACTCAACTGTGAAATTGGTGTCATCATCACCGCAAGTCACAATCCCCCATCCTATAACGGATTTAAACTGAAAGCATTTTTCGGTGGACCTTTGGCCCCTTGGCATGTGCAAGAGGTCGAAGACATTATTCCGGATGTTTGTCCTGTTGATTATTCAGCCATCGATTTGGACAGTGCCATCGCTGCTGGTCAATTGGAAATCGTTGATTTAGAGACACGTTATGTAGATCACGTGAAAGCACATTTCGATATCGCTGCCATTGAAAATTCAGGAATGAATCTCGTGTATGATGCCATGTATGGTGCAGGTCAGCGCGCATTGAAACGCATTTTACCAAATACCCAGTTCTTGCATTGCGACTACAACCCGTCGTTTATGGGCCAAGCACCAGAGCCGATTGCGAAAAACCTTCAGGAACTCGAAGCTTACATAAAAGAAAAAGGAAACATTGATTGCGCTTTAGCAACGGATGGCGACGCGGACCGAATCGGTCTATACAATGGAAAAGGAGAATTTGTAGATTCACACCACATCATCCTTTTGCTCATTCACTACATGGCGAAGTACAAGAACATGACTGGGAAAATTGTCATCGCCTTCTCCGTGACACCGCGTGTCGAGCGCATGGCGGCGCATTATGGATTTGAATTGATCACCACAAAAATTGGGTTCAAAGACATCGCAGCAATCATGGTGGAAGACGATGTATTGCTTGGAGGTGAGGAATCTGGTGGAATCGCTGTGAAAGGACATATTCCGGAGCGCGATGGTATTTGGATGGGAATGATTATTTGGGAATTCATGGCGAAATCAGGAAAAACTTTGGATGAATTGATTGACGAAGTGTACGAGATTGTTGGCGAATTCAAGTTTGAACGCAATGACCTACACATCACCGAGGACTTGAAGCAACGCATCATTGCCAATTGTAAATCAGACAACTACACATCATTCGGACCTTACAAGGTACGTGAAGTGAAAACCACAGATGGATTCAAGTATTTCTTTGACGATGACCGTTGGGTGATGATTCGTCCTTCAGGAACGGAGCCCGTGTTACGCACCTATGCCGAAGCACCAACACTGGAAGAAGTGCGTGTAATCTTGAAAGCCACCGAGCAAGCCATCTGCTATTAATTTTTTTTTTGGTTTTGGATGCAATTTGATTAAATCAAAACGTATCTCATTTTCTTGTCTGCATGCATTGCGTTACTTTGTTGTTCCCTCATAAATTAAAAAATTCGAGGGTGAACACGTAACCAATTCATACAGCATACCATGAAACCATTCATCACCATCGCATTTTTGGCAATAACCGCTTTTTCTTTCGCGCAAGAAGATCTTTTCACCGCCGTTCGAAAAAATGACACGACAGCCATTCAAACATTTTTAGACGCAGGAAACGACATCAATGAATACGACATTAAGGGATTTACACCACTTATACTCGCTGTTTATTTAGGTCATTTTGAAGCCAGCGAATTCTTGCTGCGTCACGGTGCTTTAACAGACCTGAAAGATTACTCCGGCAACACCGCATTGATGGGGGCAACATTCCAAGGACATTATTCTTTGTGCGAATTGCTTTTAATGTACCATGCCAATCCAAATACGCTCAACCTAAACAATGCCAATGCCTTGTTTTTCGCGGTAACCTTTGAACAAAATGACATTGCCAAATTGTTGATTCAACATGGAACCAATCTCAATCAATTGGATAGTTTTGGAAAGACTGTACTCGACCACGCCTTTATGCAAGAAAATGATGTGTTGATTGCTGCGATTGAAGATGCCGCTGCCGTGAAGTAGATACCGAGGCGTGTTCATTTCATTCGAATTGCCTAATATTGCAGTATGGCAGGATCATCATTCGGTACTATTTTCAAACTCACCACCTTTGGTGAATCTCATGGCGCTGCAATTGGCGGTGTGAT
>CANGIC010000202.1 GCA_947453795.1 Flavobacteriales bacterium | reverse complement strand
TGACTAAAATACGAAAGAAATCAATGAGCACACGCACTAAAGAGTGAAAAGCACAAGATTCATCTATTTGCGTTATCTTTGACTTACCAACTTCATAGTTATGAGTTATGAGTTATGAGTTATGAGTTATGAGTTATGAGTTACGAGTTACGAGTTACGAGTTATGAGTTATGAGTTACGAGTTATGAGTTACGAATTATGTTTTTTACTTACATGACGTCCAATGGAATTTGATCTCTTTGGGAATTTATAATTTTTGAAGTCTAGCCCGAAGCTAAAATTTCTCAACTCGTAACTCGTCATTGGTAACTAGTAACTTTGAAGTCCATTGTCCTTCGAAGCTCAGAGAGCGAAGAAGTGTCTTATGTCTTTTGAACAATAAGGTAGAAACACAAAATAATACAAAAAAATGATCATCGGTATATGTGGGGGTAGTGGTTCGGGGAAAACGACATTGTTGAAGCGATTGTCGGAAAAGTTGGCGCACTTGAACCCATCTATTTTTTCGATGGATAATTATTACCGACCTATCGAGCAACAAGAAAAGGACGAAAATGGCGAAGTGAATTTCGACCTACCAACAGCGCTAGACCGTGAGCGCTTGGTGGCTGATTTGCGCGAGTTGGCGGCTGGAAATCCGATTGAAGTGAAGGAATACCATTTCAATGCTCCACCCGATAAAAATGTATTGATTACCATTCATCCTTCACAGGTCATCATTATAGAGGGCTTGTTTCTATTACACTACGCTGAGGTAAAAGAGTTGATTGACTTTTCCATCTTTATGGAAGTCGATCCAATGGTTCAGCTCGATCGTCGCTTGTACCGCGACCAAGAGACGCGAGGATATTCCCGCGAAGCCATTATTTACCAATGGGAAAATCACGTGTTGCCGTGTTTCAGAAAATACTTGCAACCTTACGAAGCGGATTCTGATTTTCGTTTTCACAATATGAATCAGATGGACGATGAATTTGACCGTTTGATGTACGAACTGAACATGCGTTTTGCTGCAGCCAATGTATGCTGAGAAAGAAACTCTATAAATACCGCCATACTTTTCTCGCATGCCTTGCGACGCTCCTCTTTGGAATAAGCTATGGCATTGTATTTAATACCAATAATTCACGGAGTATTGCCTCTTTTCAAGAACGTTTTGAGTCCATGGAAAAGCGACTCAACCGTTTTGTGGAGATTCAACGATCCGACTTGAAAAGAAATGGAAAATGGAAAGGTTGGCGCCAATTGGCCAATGAATCTTCGTTCGATTTACAAGTTTACCACAAGGATTCCCTCATTTTTTGGAATACCAACCAGCTTCCGATACACCGCTTTGCAGACCTGCATTTTCCAGGAGAGGGCATTATCCATCTTCAAAATGGGTGGTACTTTGCCCAGCTCGCTACTGTTGACGATTATGTGTTGTGCGGATCCTTTCTCATCCAACATGATTATTCCTACCAAAATGCAGATCTCGAGAACACCTTCGTCGATGCGTTGAGCTTACCTATAAATGCCTCTATTTCATTGGATCAAGAGGGAATGGGGTCTATTTATTCGTCAGACAAGAAGTTTCTTTTTTCCCTTGTGCCTAATGAGTATCAACCTGCCACTGAAAACGAATCCATTGTCTTGATGCTCATGCTTCTTGCAAGTGTCTGCTTGTGGTTGTATGTCGTTTTTCAAGTGCAGCGCAAGGCACATTATGTGGTGCGGATTGTTTTGCCGCTTGTTCTGATTGTCTTGCGCATCGCTTCGTTAAAGGGCATCTGGTTTGGTTTCATGCACGATACCGCGGGATTAGACCCCAGTGTTTATGGTTCCAATGAATGGTTCCCGAACTTTTTTGAATACCTGGTGAACTGTGCGCTATTGGTGTATATTTTGGCCAGCATTCGCCGAATGATGCAGTTGATGCGCCGCGGGAAATGGATGGGCTACCTGCTGTATAGCGTGAACATTCTGCTTTGGGCCTTTCTTCTCTACCTCAATCAAGGGCTCATTGAAAATGCGTCGATTCCACTGATTGTAGATCGCTTGTTTGCCATGAATGTATTTTCATTCCTTGCAATCATGAGTCTTGGGGTGCTGTTTTATGCCTTTTTTCTCTATGCCAAGGCCAGTGCTGAACTCAATAAAAAAGTGGGAAACAATGGCGCAACCTTGGCGGTAATTTCTTTCTTTTTGGGGATTTTGTATTTCTTTTTTGAAATCAATTTTGGCTATCACCTCTTCTTTGCGGCGGTGTTTCCACTCATTTTCCTAAGTATCCTCATTTACCAAGAATACCGCGAAGCGAAGTCAAGTCAGCTGGTTTTTGGCTTGTTGTACCTGATGCTTTTCTCCTTGGTTACTGCCTTCAGCTTGTCTGAATTTAACTTCCGCAAGGAAAAAGGCGAAAGGGAATTGTACGCGAACCAATTGGCGAATGAACGCGATGTGATCACAGAGGTCGAATATAACGCCGTCGCCCCTAAAATTGAAAAAGATGCCATCGTTCAGCGCCTCATCAATGCGCCATTCAATATCGGTCTATCTGATTTCGAAGGGGGCTTAGAACGCCGTGTTTTTAATGGATTTTGGGAGCGATACGAACTCGGATTTTATCTGTTTGATACTACTGGTGTTTCCCTCATACAAGGAATTGATGCGCAAAAAACGGATTACGATGAATTCAATGAACTCATTACTGAACATGGCGACCCTTCTGAAATCGATCCACGCATCGTGTTTATCAAAGATTTTTCAGGACAATACAGTTACATCATACATCAACGTATCCAAGGTGAAAATGGTAAAGTAGGGGTGTTTATTAGCACGCTGAAATCGAAGAAAATACCAGAAGAAATTGGTTTTCCGCGCTTGCTCATTTCTTCTCAGGCAAAGGTGCTTGCGTCATTGGAAAACTATTCGGTTGCCCGTTACCACAACGGTAGACTAATCACGAAGTATGGGGATTTCAATTATCCAGCGAAATCAATCCCGCTGCGCAAGTGGAAAAAAGATACCGATGGGTATTGCAATTACGATGGGTACAACCATTTCGTGCTTCGAAAATCAAATAACGACTTGATTGTCTTGTCAACGAAGAATACAGATTGGGTGACCCTTTTAACGTCGTTCTCTTACCTGTTTGGATTCTTTGGAATTCTATTACTCCCTTTATTCTTTCAGTTCAGTTACACCCCATTCTTCAATAAAACCTTGAGTTTGGCAGTGAAAATTCAATTGCTCTTGATCGGATTGGTTTTTCTCTCGCTCCTCGCCTTTGGTTGGGGTAGCGGTGTTTTCGTCAGCAATCAGTACAATGAATACACGAATGAAGTCATCGGCGAGAAATTGGTTTCCGTCGAGATTGAGCTGCGTGGAAAAATTGGAAATGAGAATGCGGCAAGTATTGCGGAAAAAGGAAATTACCTGGAAACTGTCTTACAGCGCCTGTCAAAAGTGTTCTTTACGGACATTAACATCTATACTACCGATGGATTCCTTCTGGCCAGTTCACGACCAAAGGTCTTTAATTCTGGATTGATTGGAGAGCACATGAATCCGCAGGCCTTATATGCGTTAAAAATCAAGGACAAAAGTGAGTTCATTCACCAAGAAAGCATCGGGCAATTAAACTATGCCTCTGCCTATCTTCCTTTGTACAATCACAACGGTAAACTAATCGGTTATTCGAACCTCCAGCATTTTGGTCAGCAGACCGAATTTGAAAATCAAATCCAACAGTTTTTAGTATCCATCATCAATGTATTCATGCTCTTGTTGGCTATAACCATTGTGCTCGCGATCTTTATTTCCAGCTGGGTAACAGCCCCTTTGCGTTTGTTGCAGGAAAGTTTTGCCCGCATGAAGTTCGGTACCTTCAACCAGCAAATCGATTACGAAAAGGACGATGAGATTGGCGCCTTGGTGAAAGATTACAACCAAAAATTGCTGGAATTGGAATTTGCTGCCGAACAGTTGGCGCGCAGTGAGCGGGAGTCGGCATGGCGGGAAATGGCGAAGCAGGTGGCACATGAAATTAAGAATCCATTGACTCCGATGAAGTTGAGTGTTCAACAATTGCTGCGCGTGTACGACCCGAACGACCCTGCTTCCGAAGAGAAATTAAAGCGTGTTGTAGCGTCCATCATTGAGCAAATTGATGCCCTGACACACATTGCGAACGAGTTCTCCAGTTTTGCCAAGATGCCGCGTCCGCAGGAGGAAGCCATGGACTTATTGCCATTGATCGAAAATGTGCTGGAAGTGTTTCGTCAAGAAGGGGACTGCTACATTGAGTTGCGTTCCTTTGTCCGAAGTATAGATGTTCGTGCTGATAAAGATCAGATGCTTCGGTTGTTCAATAACTTACTTAAGAACGCCATTCAGGCCATTCCAGACCTTAGTAGTGGGGCGATCATCGTTATTGTTGAATTGCGTGAAGGCATGTACAGCATTGAAGTCAAAGACAACGGAACAGGAATTCCGGAGGATCGACGAGCTAAAATCTTTGTTCCGTATTTTACCACCAAAAGCACGGGCACCGGCTTGGGCTT
>CANGIC010000201.1 GCA_947453795.1 Flavobacteriales bacterium | reverse complement strand
ATCGAAATGCTGGATGCCTTTGGCGAACCTGTGAAAGAAACAAAAGCTGCAGATATTACCAAAGAACAATTGATCGAGCGCTACGTCTTGGCGGTTACATCTACCTCATCGCTAAAAGCAGCAGAAAAGAAATTGAAGAAAATCAAATCGGTGCGCAAAGCTACAGATTTGAGTATGGCACAAGTTCCTTTCCCTTTAAAGATGACAGACATTTGGATGGCACCGAACATGGACGGAATGAAAATGGAAGGCCAAGGAATGGTGTTCCAAAAGGCCATATTTGAAGGAACATCTGGTAGTTCTTGGAACATGCAAGGCGGCAAAAAAGAAATGTCAGCCGAAGATGTTGCAGCCAAAAACAAATCGAATGGTTTACTTCCTGAGTTGAACTACGGAAAAACGGGAATGAACTTCGAACTGACCGGGATTGAGAACGTGAATGGCAAAGATGTATATGTGCTAAAAGTCTTGGATGGACAGTCCGAAACGTATGAATACTACGACGTTGCCACTTACATGAAAGTGAAGACCGTAAGCATCCGCACCGAAGAAGGGGAAACAACCGAAATGTCGACTGCTTATGCGGATTACAAGGACGTGAACGGGATCTTGTTCGCTCATTCTTTAGTGATTTCAGTAGGCGAAGCCGGTTTCTCTGGAACAGTGACTTCGATCGAAGTAAACGGCAAAATTGATTTGAAAGAGTTTAAGTAAGCGTCTGCTTTACACTATTTCAGAAAAGGTGATTTCTTCGGAAATCACCTTTTTTTTGTACCTTTAACTCGTGTATTTCAGTTCAACATAATGAGAATCATCTTCGCCATATCATTCACCATTTTCGCTCAGTTTAGTGGACTTCTGGCACAAAATGAAATTGCCTCATTTTACTTTAATGTCGGGAAAAGTATCCCTTCAGATTCATCACTACAAGCGCTGGCGAAGTTCAAATTACAAGTGAAAGGAGGCGATGATTTTGCGATTGATATTACTGCCATATACTCTTATACAGACAGCACGGGAAGCCGATCTATCAATGACAAGTTAGCGCATGATCGGCTAAATTATGTCAAGAACTACCTCGAATTAAATGATTCAATGCCCAATATTAAGTTTGTACCCGCAACCTTGGAACGCCGAACTGATGTCAAGAATGTGCTCAACTGGCGTAGGGTAGATGTATACTATGATATTGTGCATTTTGTACAAGCAGAAATTCAACCAGACCTCCCAAAAGAGACACTTGAACATCCTGTTGAATTGACCGAAGAAGATGTTGAGAATTCACCACACCACGAGCATGCTCAAATTCAAGTTGACATGCAACAATCCATTGAGCGCAACGAACCATATATCTTGAACATCAATTTTATTCCGGGCACTTTTCAAATGGAGCAGGGAAGTTCTGCCGTCTTGAATGTTTTGGCATCTTACCTATTTAAAAATAGCCAAATGCAAGTCATTATCCGCGGGCATGTCTGTTGTGAAGACAATAAGCGAGCGTCAAAGAAACGTGCACAAGCCGTGGTGAAGCGTTTGGTAGAAATGGGAGTTGACAAAAGAAGACTCAAAGCGATCGGAATGTCCAATTCAGAACCATTGGTTTCACCTGAAAGAACCGAAAGTGATCGGCAAAAAAATAGACGCGTTGATGCGCAATTCATTTCGCCTGTTAAGCAGTAATTACTTTAAATTGCTTGACTTCACCTCAAAAAGTAAATCAACATTTGGATCTAAAATGACCGATACGACAGGAATCACGGTATCGAATTTTAGTTGAGTGCTTTTTTCAGTAAGTTCCATTGTCTTAACGAGTGTCTCGCCATTGTTCAACACGAACTTTACAGTCAAAGGGAAATGAAACGGAGCTTCGGGTTGAATTTGCCGAATCAACAAGGTGTACGCATTTCCAGATGGCGTGCCTTTCACTTCAAGTATTGGATGTCCCGCTGTATTTGCCCATTGTGTAAAAAATGCAGTCAAGTTTTGTCCACTCACCTCTTCCATTGCTTTTTGAAAGTCCGAACTCGATGCAATTGAAATTTCATTGCGCGCATAATAGTGTTTAATCCCACGGAAAAACACCTCGTCGCCGAGCTTTCGTCGCAACATGTGAAGTACCCATCCCCCTTTTTGGTAGGCATTGGCATTGAGCAAATCCATTAAATTCGAAGCGCTCGTATCTACCAATGGATGCTGGTAATAACCGTAAAAATCAATGACTTGGTTTCGATCCCTTTTCATTTGTTTTTGAAAGTCCGCTACACCTCTGGTCCGCTCGATATACACATTCGTAAAGTACGTGGCGAATCCTTCACTCAACCACAGGTGTGACCAATCCGACTCAGTTGCCGAATTCCCAAACCACTGGTGAACGATTTCATGTGCAATGAGTGTTTCACTCGTTCGTTTGCCATTGAGTGCCTTCTCATCGTAAAAGATGCAACCCGCATTCTCCATACCTCCAAACATCGTTGTAGATTGAACCCCCATAAGCTTTTCAAAAGGGTAAGCGCCAAAAAGGTCGGAGTAAAACCTCAAGATCTGCGGACTGAGTTCTAAATCATACAGTGCCTTACTTTGATTTTGAGGATAAACAGCGCCACTAACGGGTACCTCATTTATCGTATCAAAAGTTTTCATGACGAGGTCTGCGATCCCAACAACCATTACTTTAACAGGAAGTGGAATTCCAGATTCAAACTGATGAACCTTCATGCCTTTTTCTATGCGCGTATCCACGAGTACCCCATTCGCTACCACTTCGTATTTTTCTGGCGCATGAACGGTGACATTGAAACCTGCTTTGTCCGATACATGATCGTTACACGCAAACCAATGGTGCGCGCGATTTGGCCAGTTGTCCGCAAAGAAAGTACGGTCGCCATGCATGTTGCTTCCAATGATTAAACCATTTGCTGGAATTCCAATAAATGACAATTCTAAATGCAATTCAGTATCATCGTCAATAGCCATTAATTGACTTTCTGGGAGCTTCAAAAACAACTTATCTTGGTCTTGAATGAAAGGCACAGTATTCCCTTGAAATTTACAAGCAGTGACCTTCATACCTGTAATTACTTCACGATCAGAAATCTTTGTTTGTCCAACAAGATCGAATGCAATGCATGTCTTTGGATCTTTGTGGTAGAAGTAAATGTCTTCATGCACTCGAATCACATCCGAAGAATCACTAACATGCAATTCCAGCTGGTAGGAACGCACATCAATGCCATTGTACGCTTGGGAAATAGAATGGAACGAAATCAAAAAGACCGCACTAAGAAGTACAGTCTTTACTAGTATTTTTTGTTTGAACATGTGCGAATTACGGAACTATAATTTTGCAACGCAAGAAAATCCGAGAATTATTTCTAATTGTTGCTGAAAGCTCCAGTCTTGCGTTTTAATGACTCTAGCTCTTTAGTCATGGACTGGACATACACCGCATAATAATCCTGAAAAGACTTGTCAAATTCCGACTCCAAGAATTTAATCATTGCCTCGAACTCCTCGAAATTCTTTTTACATTGCTCAATGGTCAGTGGATCATTTGGCGCGCGCTTTAAGTCCGTAAATAGCATGAAATCAGCCATTCGGTAGTAGAATCCTGTTCGTTTTGAATACAGCATTTCCGTATTGAAAAAGTCAGCAGACTGCTGCTCATGTGGGTTTTCAGCGATGCAATCCAGCACTTGCGCATAGGGATAATCCACACATTCTATTTTTCTGTTTTGCTGTTTTCTCAACGCAGTTTTGAAGGAGAAAATGGAAGAATTGAGGTAATATGCGGGATGAACCGCGTTTCGTTCCTTGTAGAAAAACGCACTCTTCGCGTCGTAATAATCTCTCAAGGGCGATTTAATTGCGCATTTGTACACTGTTTTTCCTTTGGTGTCCTTGCCATATATTTTCTCCACAGCTTTTACATTGGACCAAGTCACATCCATTAAATGCCACTCTTCATTGAATTTCACAATGTTCCATGCGTGATTGGGTTGTTTCCATTTGTGGTGAATGATTTCACCAGGCACTTCATACCATTTCCTTTTTGTACTGCCTAAAGCGACGACACATGGAATTTCACTTCGCTTGCACAATTCTAGAAACAAATCCGCAAAGTCTCGACACACCCCTCTTCTTTTCGACAAGGTATAGGCAGGCGTATATTCGCGTGTATATTTTGCTTTAAATCTCGCTTGATCGTATTTGAAATGAATCCCAAATAGGCCGTAATACATGAAAACGCGCTCTTCATCCGAAGTGGCCGCTCCGTGTAAAAAGGGATGTAAGGAATCAAGATTCTTTAAAATAGAAGCCGGAACATTGGTCACTAAGCTATCGAGTTGGCGTTGTCGTTTCGGCGCAATTGCGGCCTGAACAGAAGATACTAAAGCCAAAAAAAGGATAAGAATCGTTTTTTTCATGCTACTTAAACCCACTAAAACTTAAAAAGTAACAAGCGTTACATGGTTTTAACTGAAATTAACAATTCAAAGGAGAATTACCAATGACGAATTACGAATGAGGATTTACAAGTTAAGCATGAGGATAAGCAATT
>CANGIC010000200.1 GCA_947453795.1 Flavobacteriales bacterium | reverse complement strand
GGGATTGACATCAAAGAAATCAACTTGGTGATCAATTTCGATACGCCTTTCGATGCAGAAGATTACGTGCATCGCGTTGGACGAACAGCCCGCGCGAATACCAAAGGAGAGGCAATCACCTTGGTGAATGAAAAAGACATGCGTAAGTTGGCAGAGATTCAACGCTTGATTGAAGCAGAAATCGAACAAGTGCCGCTGCCAGAATCTGTGGGTAAAGGGCCAGAATTTGCCATTCAATCCAAGCCGAAAAACAAGAACCCATTTCACAATAAACGCCGTCCCGCGAAGAAGGGGTGAGGTAATGTTGAGTTACGAGTTACGAGTTACGAAATTGGTGGCTGATGTTCCGCAGGAAGTCTCGAAGGCACGGGTTACGAGTTTGATGCTACGCAATTAACGATTTGATCCCTGTGGGAATTTGGAATTTGATTGCTGCGCAAATTTGAAGAAATCATTACGACAGCGTAGCGAGAGAAGTTAGGTTACATATAACTTAGTCTGAAAATAATTGCAATTATTGTAAACAAGATCCACACAGCAATACATATCCCCATAAAAATATTTAACACTCGAATTTGGCCTTTCAATTCGATGTTTTCTTCTCTTATTTTTGTTGTGATTAAATAAAAATCTGGATCGAAATGTTCACAGTAGTTTTGATAGTGGGGTTTTTCTTTTGTTATCCCGCAAGTGAGACCAATATTCGGAACGATCTCTTTATTTTTGCACTCCGAGCAATTTTTTATAATCTGGGTATTCATGTATAAGGTTTTTATTTACAAAAATGTGAAATAAATATACACAAAATAATAGTTTTACAATGAAGCGCATCTTATTTTTAGTTCTATTTAGTTTCATCGGAATTCTGGTGATCTACCTCAACAATCGTCCGGTGCCTGAGAAGGAGTCTTTGCCGATTATCAATCCAGCAGAATTGAATGAAGAAATGGTAGACCCAGAGTTGCAGCGTTTGGGACTCGGCCATACGATTGGGAATTTCTCCTTTCTCGATCAAAACGGAAAAACAGTTACCCAAGAGGAGGTGAAAGGAAAAGTATTTGTTGCTGAATATTTCTTTACCACCTGCGGAACCATTTGTCCGAAGATGAACCGTCAAATGCAACGCGTACACAGCAAATTTAAGCAAGACAATCGCTTTCGCATTTTAAGTCTTACGGTTGATCCAGATACGGACACGGTTGCTCAACTAAAACGCTATGCCGACGGACATGGAGCGACAGCTGGCCGATGGATTTTTTTAACGGGAAAAAAGGAAGAGCTCTATCAATTGGCGCGTAAATCATTCTTCGTGCTTAAGCCCGCCGAAGCCATTAATCAAGGAGATGTCGGAAGTGACTTCATCCACACCAATAATTTTGTGCTTGTTGACCAAAAGATGCGCATTCGTGGTTATTATGATGGAACTTCAGCAAAGGATGTGACAAAATTAATTCACGACATTGGGCTTCTACTGGAGGAGTGATTAGCGCACAATAACCTGAAAGGTTTGAAATTGACCCTTGCCGGTTTGCAATTTTAACACGTAAGTTCCAGGTTGAAGTTTCTCTGTGCCGATTGTCGTTTCTTGTGGCATTATACTCCCCTTATCGACAATCTTTCCCTGTGCATTGATCCATTCATAACGACTTGGTGGAGTAGATGAAATAAAATAGACTTCGCCTTGTGTTGGATTGGGATAAATGATGAGGGGTTCACCCGCAAGGACTTCAACAGTATTTTGTGGATCAAGAAGGTAATTTCCCAATTGTGTAATCAAATCAATGGTGTGTAGTTTTTGCGGAAAATCGAGTATCGATTGGCTAAAGTGCTCATTGGACAGGTAGTATTTCAGTCCGTTTGTTGTTGCAATGCCCTCCACTTGGTGAAAAGATAGATTCACCCCTATGCGGCGCTTATTCCCCGAAGTGAAATCTGTTCCTGAAAAATCGTAGAGCAAAAATAAAAAGGGCTGCAGCACTTGCGTATAACCGCAGAGCGAGATCAATCGCTTGTCTTCCATATATGTGGCACCCGTGATCAATCCTTGTACGTCTATGGTTCCACGAAGTGTCGCTGAATAGTTTCCCGGGATCTTGGGCAATGAATAAATGCTCGTTTTATTGCTTACCCATTGCTTGGTAAAGAGAAAAATGCTGTCTTGCGAAACGATAAAGGCCTCACAGTCGAAATCGGTGCTGTTGGCCCCTGAGCCCGAAAAATCTGTTTGATTGGAATAGTTGAAACGAATGGTGTCTATGATTGGGGTTCCCGCTGTTAGTGAGGATTTGTCAATGCGCAAGAGGTGTAAATCTGTTCGGTTTCCGTTCCCATTGTTTCCGAAATCTCCGATGTACACGAAATTGACATCCTGCGAAATTTCTTCCCAATCGGTATTGCTCGTGCCGCTGAGTGTAATGGTTTGAAGTATGGCCCCAGTGATGGTGTCGAGCGAATAAAGGTTAAGGTCGGTATTGTCGTTGTGGGTCCAAATACTGGTGTTCCAACGCATCAAACCCGATGTTTCTCCCAAAGCACTTCCCAATTGAACGCTAGTAATCGGTGTAATCGAAGTGTTTGAATAGGTGCATGACCCATCATTTTGCGTGGCGCTTGATGAATAATTGTTGGCCAAGGGATCAGTACACCCAAGGATTTGTGCACTAAGGTGTTGCGTATAGCTGCAAGCCAACATACAAAAAACAACGAGAATGAATGGATGTCGAGGTAGGGAGTTCATCAGTGAATAATCAAGCGTTGAATCAATTGTTGCCCATTGCTATTTGTTGAATGAAGAAAATAAATGCCCGATTCCTTCACTGTGAAATGCGTTTCTCCTGCGGAAATGTTGCCCTTTATAACCTCTTGTCCAATAGCATTGGTTAGCGAAATAGTCAATGGCGCAGCACACGAGAGGGAAAAATCACCATTTGAAGGATTAGGTGCGATGTTGAGTTTCATCTCCGTCAACTCCAATGTCTCACTTGAACAGGACAATTCATTGATGTATTGCCAGATGTTGTCGTTAAGTAGGAATGGAACTAAAGAACTATCAGGTGCGTCACCCATGCGGACCCAAATCATGTTTTGTGAAGGAACAACATTGATGAATTGACCATTTTTCCCAAGGGCGGCATACATATCACTTGGCGCGTTTGGACTCCAGCTACCCGGAACAACAAACTGTGATTGGGGCACCATGTAACTCGATTTTCCATTCAACCACCAGAGGTACCCATACGACAAATTCAGATTCTGTGAGGTATTCACCATGTCATTGAAGTAGGTTTGATCGGTCATGATTTGATTCCCGTTCCAGTTTCCTTGGTTCAAATTCAACAATCCAAAACGCGCCATGCTTCGCGCTGTACTCAAAAACACATGGTTGTAATCAACGGTGTAAAATGATCCCGTCATTCCCGTCGGAATTTTTAGACGCTGCGTAGTATAGGCGTTGAGCGTTTGACCAGTTGACATTTGTATGACACTGTCGAGCAGGGTATAGGGGCCATTGTGGTACGCCCAGCGTGTCCCAGCGTCAGCCACGTAATCCAAACACGTGTTCAAGGTACAATATGGATCAGCTCCCGCATCGTCAAGTCCACTAGTCATAGTGAGTTGATTGCGGATGGTGATTTTTTCTTCTTGTACCGATGTGCAATTTGTCCATCCAGGTCCAAGAATGTGAGCCGTGGTATCCTCAATCGACAAAAATCCATCTTGCTGTGCCATTCCCACCATAAAGGAGGTGATTGTTTTCCCCGCCGATGCCCAATACCAAGGGGTTGAGGCCGTGTGTGTTCCAAAGTACTTTTCCAAGACAATTTTTCCATCCTTCAAGAGGATAAAGGCCTTGGTATTGTTTGTATCCAAGTAGGCATACAAACTATCAATTTTCGGCTGACACCAACCCAAAGATTGCGGATGCAACGTATCCCATTGATCCCCTGCAATCGGCGGGAAATACAATCCTTGTGCTTCGACATGGTGCGTCAACAAAATGACAAATGAAAGAATACATCGTTTGATCATGGAGCAAAGTTAGGATATTAGGACAAAGGACGCAAGGACAATAGACTAGAGAATTACGAGTTACGAGTTACGAGTTACGAGTTGTTGGATTTTAGCTTCGCCGCTCTGAAATTCCCGAAGGGACCAAATTTTCAATTGCGCAGCATCAAATTCTTAATTAGAAAATGGACCGCTTCGCTGAAGGACTTTTTTAAGTTACGAATTACGAGTTACGAGTTGTTGGATTTTAGCTTCGACGCTCTGAAATTCCCGAAGGGATTCCGCCGTGGCGGACGCAGCAACAAATTCTGAATCGCCTATAGCGTCAAATTCCCGAAGGGACCAAATTTTCAATTGCGCAGCATCAAATTCTTAATTAGAAAATGGACCGCTTCGCTGAAAGACTTTTTTAAGTTACGAATTACGAGTTACGAGTTACGAGTTGTTGGATTTTAGCTTCGCCGCTCTGAAATTCCCGAAGGGATCAAATTTTCAATTGCGCAGCATCAAATTCTTAATTGGAAAATGGACCCCGCCTCGGCGGACAAGGCGCT
>CANGIC010000199.1 GCA_947453795.1 Flavobacteriales bacterium | reverse complement strand
CAAGTGCCAACGAACGATCCAGGTCAAGCAGGAGGGAACTACATCATGGCCTTCGACTTGATTTCGTATTCAGCACCGAACTTCCAACACGATGCAGCGATTATTGACATCTTGAATCCAAACAACTACGAATATTACCGCAAGTACAACCCAACGTGTTCGAATCCTCGTGTGATTTTGCAAAATACGGGAGAACAACCGTTGACAAAATGTACCATCCGTTGTTGGATTACTTATGGAAACTGGATTGAGTACGAATGGACTGGTAACCTCGCTTTCCTCGAAAAGGAAATCGTTGAAATTCCTGTTCCCGACATTTCTTGGTGGACAGATCTAGAAGGAAATTTGACCTTCTCTGCGCAGGTATACAACGTTGAAGGCGATATGGCTTTGGACGAATACAGCAACAACAACTTCAAGCAAACGAAATTCAAAGCACCTGAATTGGTTGATGGACCTTTCTTCGTATGGTTTACCACCAACAACAAAGCAAGCGAAAATAAATACACCTTGATTGATGCCAGCGGAACAGTATTGTTTGAGCGCACAGGAATGGCAAATACAACACAATACAAAGATACATTTGATCTTGCTCCGGGATGTTATAGCATTATACTAGAAGACACCGATCACGATGGCATTGCGTTCTGGGCATCTGCACAATATGAAGGAGAAACTTCAGGTCAATTCCGTTTGAGAAAAGTAGGCGGCTCGTACATCGAATTTTTCCCAGGTGACTTCGGACATTACCACCGCTACAATTTCTCCGTAGGATTTACACTTGGAACCG
Source organism: Flavobacteriales bacterium (assembly GCA_947453795.1). Lineage (GTDB taxonomy): Bacteria > Bacteroidota > Bacteroidia > Flavobacteriales_D > Crocinitomicaceae > M0103. The sequence goes on along the minus strand of CANGIC010000199.1, from coordinate 3,783 downwards.
AAGAAGCAGCGCTAACTCATGAAGTGGCAGTCTTCCCGAATCCAACCTCGGGAGAATGTACCATTGAAGTGAGTGGATTTGTGAATGGAAAAGCCGATTTGACCATTTATGACCTCACAGGTCGATTGATCCATAGTGAAGCGATGTTGGCAACGAGTAACTTCGCCGAGTCACAAGTTGACATGGCGGCTTATCCTTCGGGAAGATACATTGTAAAAATTGTTACTAATGATCAGGTGTACACGAGTGCTTTGGTGAAACAGTAATAGAATCAACAGATTACATCAATATAGAATCAAAAAGGGGCTGCAGAAATGTAGCCTTTTTTGTTTTCAATGGACAAAGCCGCTTGATAATCCTTAAATTTGAACCTTAAATTTCATACCATGGCATTTGATATCGCAGTTATTGGTGGAGGCATCGTTGGAGCAGCCACATTTTATAAGCTTCAAAAGAAAAATCCAAACTTGAAAATCATATTGATTGAGAAGATGGACAAGTTGGCCGATCATCAAACGGGACACAATTCAGGAGTTATCCACTCCGGTTTGTATTACAAGCCAGGATCACTGAAAGCAAGAAACTGCATTCAAGGTCGCCACGAGTTGGTGGCATTCGCCAAAGAATATGGCATCGCGCACGATGTATGCGGTAAAGTGGTTGTCGCTACCAATGAAAAAGAACTTCCGAATCTGGACAAAGTATTTAAAACAGGGCTAGAAAATGAAATTGAAGGGATTCAAAAGATTTCAGCCGCGGAGGTGAAAGATATCGAACCCTATGTAGAAAGTATCGGAGGAATCTGGGTGCCTTGTACGGGAATCATTGATTTTAGGGGGGCTACAGAAAAAATGGCGGAATTGGCATTGGCCATGAATGCCGCAAGTGAAATGCATCTCGGTCATGAAGTGCTCAGCATCGAAAAAGGAGAAGAGACGTCAAAAATCATTACCAATAAAGGTTCTTTTGAAGCGAAATACCTCGTGTTCTGTGCGGGCTTACAAGCCGATCGCTTGGCCAAGAAGGATGGGGTGAACTTGAAAGAAAAAGTGGTGGGATTCCGCGGTGATTATTACGAACTAACGGAAGAAGCCAAGCACAAAGTGAAAAACCTCATTTACCCAGTACCTGATCCAGATTTTCCATTCCTCGGTGTGCATTTTACCCGAATGACCGATGGCGAAATTGAATGCGGACCTAATGCGGTATTTACGTTCAAGCGCGAGGGCTATGGCAAGACTGACTTCTCCTTGCGCGACACCGTTGATGCCTTGACCTATGGCGGAACTTGGAAATTATTTTTCAATAATATGTCCTTTGGAATCAATGAATACCGCAGAGCATTTTCAAAACGGTTATTCTTGAAAACATTGCAACGCATGATTCCGTCACTCACGATGGAAGACATTCATCCTGGACGTTCTGGAGTCCGTGCCCTTTTGTTGGCCCAAGATGGAGATACGCGCGATGATTTCCGTATCGAATACCACGGACGCTCTATTCACGTGTTAAATGCACCATCACCTGCAGCGACGGCATCATTGGCCATTGGAGGATATATCGCAGAAGAAGCAGAGAAGCATTTCGGTTTAAAATAGGCGTGAACAATACATACGCACTTCTGATTATTGGTTTCATCTTGGCGCTTTCATCATGTCAACTGCAAGAAAAAATGAAATGTGAGGTAAAGTCAATCGTAGAGTTGACCGAGGTTCCTTCGGCTTCAGGAATTGAGCATGTCGGAGACGAATATTACGCCATTGGCGACAATACTCCTTGGGTGTTTGTGTTAGACCGTACTTTTCAGATGAACTCAAAATTTTCATTAGGAACATATACGGCCAATGAAGGTGGCGTAATGACAAAATCGGCAAAGCATGATTTTGAAGCCATGACTTCCATGAAGTGGAAAGGGGAACATTGGCTATTCATTTTTGGTTCAGGTTCCAAACAGCCGTATCGCTTTGAAGGGAAATTGATTGATGTTGCCAAAAGAGCAGTCGTTCAGACCTTCTCACTTCAAAAATTCTATCAATTGCTGCGCGAAGAGGCAAAACTCGATCCTGAAGAGTTGAATATCGAAGCAGCAGTGACATTAAATGGAAAACTTTATTTGTTTAACCGAGGAAAGAATAGAATTATTGTTGCCGACGTAGATCGCTTTATGGAATTCATTTCAGGAGAAGCTGAATCCGTAAAATTGAAATCCTATTCCATTGATTTGCCGAAAATTAATGAAGTAAAAGCAGGTTTCTCTGGTGCAGTGGGTGATGATCGAAACGAGCGCATTTTGTTCACTGCATCTGTTGAAAATACAGAAGATTGGGTGAAAGATGGAGAAATCCTTGGAAGTTTCATTGGGGTGATCGATGTAAAAAATTTACAACAGCACTATCTTCCTCAAACGATTCAGATCAAGGCGAAAAATGGAAAGGTCACTTTTAAGGCCGAATCCATATCGATTGTTGAAGGAGAAGGCGATAGCTACAAGTGTGCAGTTGTCACAGACAACGATGGTTTGAATTCAGAGTTGCTCGAAATCGACTTACGACTTCAGGACTAAAGCGCAACGTTTGTTAATGAAATCATATCGATGTTGGCGTTTGCACCCAGTTCATTATATTTGCATCCATGTTGACTATTAAAATAGATCGATTTTTCATGCTTTTGGCGACCATTGCCATGGCTATCAATCTATTTGGTAATTCCTTTATCAATGTTTCGCTCGCGTTAAAATCGAGTACTACAGAAACAACAATCAAGGAAGTAAAAAATCACAACATACTTGACCAATCGCGGTTTGAAGAAATTGATTTTACGGAAACCGAAGAAGACCGTCGAGATGATTCATCGGGGTTAGGTGACCTTGACTTCCAATTATCTGAAGTTTATGATTTCTTCTTTAGTGGATTAACATTTCAAAATAGTGCATCATCGTCTCCATTTCTGAAACCACTGCGAAGTAAGGAGATCCCTATTTATTTAGCGTTGCAGAACATTAGACTGTAGAATTTTCATCTCGCCTAAAGGCGTTGAACATGATTATTTACTGTTTAATTTATCATTATGAAAAATTCACATGCATCCTTTGATAAGGATCATGCGCTTCATCAACTCAAACATTATCTTCCTACGCAAGCTCCACTGAAGGATTTTATCCATCACAACACTTTGCATGCTTTTCAAGATAAGTTCTTCCATACAGGTTTAGCCGAGGCGGCTCAGATTTTTGGTTACAAGGTGTATTTATCCTTGGAAGAATACCAAGCGTTGTATGCTTCTGGAAAGATTAACGATGAGGTGCTCGAAAAAATTATCGAAACACAAGAGCTTGACGGTCCAAGTATTACCAAGGAACAGCTCCTTACAGCGCGTTCTGAGGACACCTTGATTCCTCGAATTGGTAGATTGCGATCTATTTGGAAATCAAAGTTTCGCATCGACCTTGACTCATTGGTTCATCCCACATTATTTCGAATTATTGGAAGTTATTTGGACCAAGGTGTTGCCATTTGGAACTTCCCGCACAATGATGAAGGATTGATTTCATCGATGCGTGAGTTAGAAAAAAATAGTTTGACTAGCTTTTTTCGCACGCCAAAGGTGAGATCATTACTTGTATCTGGTGAGTTTACAACGGAAAGTCTACTTCAGATGATTGTGGGGGACGAGACGTTGTACGAGCAATACCTCATGGATCAACAATGTGCTCATCCAGGATGGTCGGGTATCGTTTCCGTAATCGATGACAATCCAGGCGCCCTGACAGATGCGCGTAAAATT
>CANGIC010000198.1 GCA_947453795.1 Flavobacteriales bacterium | reverse complement strand
GTCTTGAATTTTGAATCTGAAGTGTTGTTCGAACCAGAAGTGGAACATACCCCTGAGGTTGAGCCCGAGCAAGGTGCCATTGAATTTTCCTTGTTTGATGATGTTGTTGAACACGCTGCTGAAGAAATTGCAGACGAGGAAGAAGCCGTTGAACATGTGTCTATTAGCGCGGTAACTACGGAAGAATTTGGCGTGAAAGAAGAGCATGTCATTATGGAACAGGTTAGCATTCAGCCCACTTCAGAAGACAATGCCAAATTCGTGAGACGCTTTTCGCAGACTGACCCATCGTTGGCCGCCCAATTGAATATGAACCGACTGGATACGTTGATTGGATCCTTCGGATTGAACGAGCGTTTGAATTTCATCAATGGTCTTTTTGGTGGATCCAGTGAAGCATTTTCAGAGGCCATCAAAGAATTGGATACCCAGCATTCCAGGGAGGATGCGTTGATTAAAGCGTCTGCCTATGCCGCGCAATTCGCGTGGGACCTTGATGACGAGACGGTTGAAGAATTTGTGATCAAGCTGAAGCGTCGCCATGCGTAAATTTCACCTCCTCCTCGTTTGCAGCATTGGATTCGGTGCATCCGCACAAATCGAAGAGGTGCGCCGCATTACAGAACGCCTTTGTTCCCCAGAAATGCACGGACGGGGCTATGTCAACATGGGAGATTCCATCGCTGGGGCATTCATTGCGAATGAATTCAAGACATTGGGTATTCAACCATTAAAAGGAGGCTATTTTCAAGCATTCACGCATACGGTAAACACCTTTCCAGGGGCAATGTCACTGCGCTATTCACAGAAACGCTTGACACCAGGGGTGCATTTCATCGTGGATCCTTCCAGCTCGGGAGTGGATGCCACCTTGAAGCCAAAAAAAGTTTCCCTAGAAACGATGCTCAATGCGGATGAATTGGCGCTTGAAATCCGCCGCATAAACAAGGACAAAGAACTCAATTGCATTGCACTGGATTTTACAAAAGCCAAGGGAGATACACTAAAAAAATTGGTAGGCCTGTCGAAAGAAATCGCGCAGTATCTTCCTGTCATAGAGATTACCAACCAAAAATTTACCTGGTCCGTATCGAGTGAACGCTTGCCCAATCCCCTAATTTATGTTCAAGATTCTGTCTTTCAAGAGGGACAAAACTTAAAGGCGGATATTCAAACCAATTTGTGGGAAGAGTACACCTCGCGAAATGTGATTGCCTATTTGCCAGGGACCAAAGGCGCAAAGAAGACCATTGTTTTCACCGCACATTATGACCACTTGGGCCGCATGGGCGAACTCACCTATTTCCCAGGCGCCAATGACAATGCGAGTGGTACGGCAATGTTGCTGACCTTGGCCAAATACTTTAAGGAGCACCCTGTGAATGTCAACATTCTGTTTATCGCATTTGCCGGTGAAGAAGCCGGACTCTTGGGCTCAAAACACTTTGTAGAACATCCGACCTATCCCTTGAAAAAGATGAGTTTCTTGGTCAACCTAGACATCATGGGAAGTGGTGAGGAAGGAATCACTGTCGTGAATGCCACGCTGTTTGACAATCAATTCAAGTTGCTGCAGGAAATCAATACCGAAAAGGGATTGTTGACACTGGTGAAATCGCGCGGACCGGCGCAAAATTCAGATCATTATTGGTTTACGGAAAAAGGTGTGCCTGCGTTTTTCATCTACACGATGGGCAGCAACAAAAACTACCACGATGTGTTTGATACCTATGAGAATCTGACCTTTTCTGAGTACAATGACATCACCACCTTACTCGCTGAGTTTGTGTTGCGCCTTCGGTAAATGTCCTCAATACGATTTCTCGGTAAACGAAATCCCCATTCTTTCAAGCTCCTCCAAAATCGGCATGTACACTTCGCGCTGAATGGGCAAGTGTACCCCAGTGATTTGTATGGCATTGTTGAGAATTAATTTTGCAGCGATGGCCACCGGAAGTCCCACCGTGTCCGACATGGCCGTGAATGTAGCATCTTTTCCCACACACACCATGGCCGATGTGAGTCGGTGCTTGTAATCGTTCAAACGGTATTCAAAATCATGGTGCATCACCAACATGTCTTTATCGTCGGGACGCATCACCCATTTTTCAACCAATAATTTTTCAAGCAATTGCGCAGGTGTCCCCTCTTTAAGTCCAAGCACCCTGTCCTTATCAAAGATTCCCAACCATTCAAAACGGGGGAACAAGTGTTGGCGATCATCCCCTAAGAAGCGCTTGAACTTGTCCTCAATTTGCATCGAAGTTTCATACGGCAAGAAGGAGTTCACAAAAGCTCTCGGCGTCATGGTTTCCGAATGTTCCATCACGTAGAGGTCATCGGTCATTCCCAGTTCAATGAAGACATTCCACGCTTCACAGAATCCTCTTCTTCGCAAAGTACCTCTATAAATGGTAGGAATCTCATCCAAGCCATAGGTTTTTCGGTACGACAAGGAATCCCGATTGGCATAGCCATCAAAGTCGCCGTAGCCATCGATCGTAATTTCCTCTATCCGCTGAAAAACACTGGAGTAAGGAATGTATTTGTATTCCCCTTGTTCGATAAATTTAGCCGCTCCCCCTTGACCAGCGAGTACGACATTTCGTGGATTCCAAGTGAACTTATATTGCCACGGATTGTCATCGCTTTCGGGCGCAATAAGTCCTCCACAAAACGAACGAAAAGCCAACAATTCGCCTCCTTTGTCCTCGATGTCGTGAATGATCTTCATGGCGCTCATGTGGTCAATCCCCGGATCAACACCGATTTCATTCATGATTAAGATTCCTGCATCCTTCGCCGCCTCATCCAAGGCATGCATTTCGGGAGAAATATAAGACGGTGTAATTAAATTCTTTTTCAGCTGGATGCAATCGTGCGCCACCTCCACATGAAAGCGTGCGGGTAGCATGGAAATCACCAAGTCCGCTTGTTCGATAAACGGCCGACGCTCAATTGGATTCAGTGCATTGAACGAAAGCGCCTCACCATTAGGATGACTATTGATTTTGCGTTTCACCAGGTCCAAGTCCTGGTCAACCACGCGCACCATCCAGCCGTTTTCGTCCGCATGCTCAAGCAAATAGCGGATCATCGATGATGCAGAAAGCCCGGCACCCAGTATAAGGATCGATTTCATTCGTTCGTTCTCTGATTTGAGTGCCAAATGTACACAATCTCTTAAAAGTCAGACAGCGAATTTCGATGTAAAATAGTGACAAAAGCAGAAATAAAAATGAATTAAACGAACACGCTTTAAATAAAAATTAGTAGCGATATATCCATTTTTGACCTCAAAAGCTAAGAGAAAAAACCTATTTTTGCTCATCTAATTTAAGATTGACATGGGAAGAGCGTTTGAATACCGCAGAGCCTCCAAAGAGAAGCGTTGGGACAAGATGTCCAAATTATTTCCTAAACTGGGAAAAGCAATAACAATGGCCGCTAAAGAAGGCGGAACTGATCCGGCAATGAATTCGAAGCTGCGGACAGCAATCCAAAATGCCAAGGCAGAGAACATGCCGAAGGACAACATCGATGCAGCCATCAAGCGCGCGAATCAGAAAGATGTGAGTGCCTATACTGAGGTGATTTATGAAGGAAAAGGTCCACACGGGGTGCTGGTGATCGTCGAATGTGCGACAGACAACCCGACGCGCACTGTTGCCAATGTAAAATCCTATTTCAATAAAGCTGGGGGTGGTGTTGTACCGAATGGTTCACTCGACTTCATGTTTAACCGCAAGTCGGTTTTTGAAATCAACAATACAGGAACGATTGAAGCGGAAGACCTCGAATTGGAATTGATCGATGCCGGATGTGAAGAAATCGAAATGACGGAAGAGAAAATTTACGTCTATGGTGACTATACCGCTTTTGGTGCTTTAGCGACTGCCTTGGAAGAAATGAACATCGAGGTGCAAAAATCAAGTTTGCAACGGATTCCTACTTCACCGATTGATCTCACTGAAGAACAAATGACCGATGTCGAAAAAATGTTGGACAAGATTGAAGACGACGACGATATTCAGCAAGTGTTCACCAACATTTCGTAAATTCAAGAAAAGAACTTTAGCGTTCACATAAAATAAAAACACGAAAAGCAAGTTAATACTTGCCTTAAATTGACCGAATATACCCGATGAAGTACCGCCAAACATTCACAAAAACTATCGCAGCAGGAATTCTCTTGCTCCTTGTGATTGCATGCAGCACCGAAAAAAACACCTTCATCAATCGGACTTACCACGGGACAACAGCGCGCTACAATGGCTACTTTAACGCCAATGAATTGTTGCGACTTTCCTTGGGTTCCTTTCGGTCGTCTTTAAAAGAGAACTATTACCTTACCCTTCCACTCGAGCCCTTGCCCGATGAAAAACAGGTGGTGGGCATGTACCCCGCAATTGATACCGCTATTGTAAAATGCACCAAGGTAATTCAGAAACACTGCATGCCATCCAATGATCGTCCGTCGAAAAAGAAGGAAGAACACAATCCATGGATCGATGAAAACTGGACAACTATTGGTGTGGCTAGTTTCTACCGCCGCGATTACGATGCCGCCATTAAGAACTTTAC
>CANGIC010000197.1 GCA_947453795.1 Flavobacteriales bacterium | reverse complement strand
ATAACAGCATGAAATCTGATAGGCGGCTTCAGCCACATTAAAAGGTCGAATGTTATGCGAAACATCAATGATGTACGCATTCGGCGCTAAACCGAGTATCGTGCCTTTCATGGATGCCACATAGTGGTCTTTTAATCCCATATCCGATGTCAGGGTAATGATCTGCATTTTCGAATTTCTCTCCGTTCTTTTGGTGATTTATTCCTAAATTTGACGCTAAAAATACGGTTTTAATGCCGATTTATAAAGCAGTTCAATACAAATAATTCAGCTTGCACGAGAAAACAATAGAGATCAGTGGGATTAATCCCGTAGAGTTGTTCGGAGTGAACAACGCTAATTTGAAGCACATTAAGAGTTTCTTTCCGAAATTAAAGGTGGTTGCACGAGGAAATGTAATCACCATAATGGGAGATGATGAGGTGATGGACGAGTTCGAACGTAAATTTGAATTGGTCGTGCAGCACTTTCACAAATTTAACACCGTTACAGAGAACAATATTGACAACCTCATGTTGGATGAGGGTCAAAAAATGATTTCGACTGACGATGGCTCTGAAACAATTGTCCATGGAAATCAAGGGGTAAAGATCAAAGCCCGAACGCTCAATCAAAAGAAATTGGTGCAGGCGGTGAATACCAATGATATGGTCTTCGCTGTTGGTCCAGCGGGTACTGGAAAAACATATACCGCGGTGGCATTGGCTGTGCGTGCGTTGAAAGCCAAGGAGGTAAAACGTATCGTTCTGACTCGTCCGGCGGTAGAAGCAGGGGAGAATCTTGGGTTTTTACCGGGAGATTTGAAAGAAAAGTTGGACCCTTACCTCATGCCCTTGTATGATGCCTTGCGCGATATGATTCCACCTGAGAAATTGGCGGATATGATTGAATTTGGGATCATTGAAATTGCGCCATTGGCCTTCATGCGCGGACGAACCTTAGATAAAGCGTTTGTTATTTTGGATGAAGCTCAAAATACCACTTCGATGCAAATGAAAATGTTCTTAACGCGCATGGGAATGACTGCAAAGTTTGTGATCACTGGCGATATGTCGCAGGTCGATTTACCTCACCGTCAGCGGTCAGGTCTTTCTTACGCCTTGGATGTGTTGAAGGATGTTGAAGGAATTGGCGTGGTGCGCTTGGCACAAAGTGACATCATCCGTCACAGTTTGGTGAAACGCATTGTGGATGCCTTTGATCATGCAGAAGCAAAAGAAAAAATAGAAAAAGCAGAAAAAGAATCTGCCGTCACAAAAAATAAATAAGTTGATAAACACGAAATGATGAACGCAATTACGAAATCAGATTTTAATTTTCCAGGCCAGAAAGCAGTATATAAAGGGAAGGTGAGGGATGTGTACACTTTAGAAAATGAACTGTTGGTAATGGTGGCGTCGGATCGAATTTCTGCGTTTGACCACATTCTTCCTAAAGGAATTCCCTGTAAAGGTCAGGTGTTGAATCAAGTCGCAACGATGTTTTTGGACGCGACACGCGATATTGTGCCGAATTGGCTTGTTGCTACCCCAGATCCAAGTGTAGCTGTAGGACATGCGTGCGAACCAATTCGTGTGGAAATGGTTATTCGCGGGTATCTAGCAGGACATTCGGCGCGTGAATATGCGGCAGGAAAACGAATGCTTTGCGGTGTTGCTTTACCGGAGGGCATGAAAGAAAATGATCGTTTCCCTGAACCAATCATTACGCCAGCAACGAAAGCAGATGAAGGTCATGATGAGGACATTTCCCGTGAAGATATTCTGGCTCGAGGGATTGTGCCTGAAGCCATTTATCTGCAAATGGAAAAATACACCCGCGCATTGTTTCAGCGAGGAACGGAGATGGCTGCCAAACAAGGATTAATTCTCGTTGATACGAAATACGAATTCGGAATGCGCAATGGGGAAGTGATCTTGATTGATGAAATACATACACCTGATTCGTCGCGGTACTTTTATGCAGATGGATACCAAGAACGACAAGACAGAAATGAGCCACAAAAGCAACTTTCGAAAGAGTTTGTCCGCCAATGGCTAATCGAAAATGGATTCCAAGGACTTGAAGGTCAAACAATGCCGTTTATGCCAGATGAATTTGTTAAAACAATCACAGAACGTTACATTGAATTGTACGAGCGCATCACAGGGTTGACATTCGAGCCGGCTCCAACAGAGAATATCGAGGAACGCATCGAGAAGAATGTGGTTGCTTTTCTCAAGGCACTATAAATTGCTGTAAAGAATTAAGAATTAAGAGTTAAGAGTTACGAGTTACGAGTTACGAGTTACTTGAATTCTTAACATTCGAAGTACAATCAAGTCTTAAAATCTTGAAATCTTGACGTCTTAACATCCATGAATCTTTTGTCTTTCTCAAAAAAAAAAAGGGCTGAATCTATTACTAGAAACAACCCCTTCTCCCCTAAATCAGATCAATTAGCTGATCGGGATTCGCTTTGCCGACCTCAATGCACTTGGTGCTTTTTTGGCGACATTCACGTGTAGTATTCCATTCTCGTATTGTGCTTTCACTTTATCGTCGTCGATACTTTCTGGCAAGTTGAAAGAACGCAAGAAAGACTGATAATTGAACTCTTTTCGTGCAAAGTTTTCACGCTTGCTTTTCTCCATCGATTCTTCGCGGTGTTCCGAAGAGATGGAAAGCACATTGTTGTTCAACTCCACCTTAAAGTCATCCTTCTTTAATCCTGGTGCAGCGAGTTCAATACGGTACTCTTTTTCTGTCTCCTTTAAATTTACCGAGGGAAGGGTGTTCCCAACAAGGGTAAAATTCTTGTCGCTCCAATCGAAAAATTCACGACTGAAAAAATCATCCAACAAGGTGTTGACAGATGGGACGAAATTGTCCCGCTTGATTAAATTGTTCATACGATTATGTATTTAATGGTTTCTATATGACACAAAATTAGATCACTTCAACAGTAGGAAAAATGACTGCGGTCACCTGAAAAATTGATAGAATGTACACATCCTCGGTTTTTATCTCAAAATTTCTCTGATTCCTAGGCAATTCTTAGGGAGAAGGATAGGCATAAACCTATTCCTTTTGCCTATTTTTGCAGCGTAACAATAGTACTAGAAATGGAGAAATTTTCGCGCGCATTTTTTTCTATGCGGATGATGGCACTCGCAATGATTGTGTTCTTAGTAGCCATTGGTGCTGCAACGATGATTGAGTCCAATTACGATATTCAAACAGCAAAAATTATCGTTTACAATGCGCTTTGGTTTGAGGTCTTACTCGTTTATCTTGGTATGACCCTCATTGCCAACATCTTTCGCTACCAAATGTTTCAGCGTCAAAAGGTGGCTATGCTCACTTTTCACCTTTCTTTTCTGGTGATTTTGATCGGTGCCGGTGTCACTCGCTATTTTAGCTTTGAGGGCATGATGATCATTCGCGAAGGTGAACAGTCGAACTTTATTTATTCAGCGGACCCGCACTTGTGGTTGCGCATTAATGACGGCAAACAGCAATTGACCTACGCCGAAAAGATGTTCATGTCCGAACAGACAAACAATTCATTTACGATCGATAACCTTAAATTCCCTAAGCACAAGGGTGATTTATCCATCGAATATGTCGACTTCCAGAAAAAAATGATTGATTCCGTGGTGGTCAATGATACTATTCTTGGGTATGCATTAAAAATAGTTACGGATGGAATGACGCCCAATTACTTGTTCAAAGGTGGCTTTGTCATGGCGGGTGACGTAGCCATTTCCTTCGAAAAAAAGGATGCCATGCCTGGGGTGACTGTGGTAGAACGCAACAAGCAAATTTTTATCAAGTCACAACAGCCCATGCGCTATTTGGCCATGGCAGAAATGCAAAAAGCAAGACAATCAGGACAGGTGATGGATTCTTTGTTTACTCAAGTTCCAATGGACTCATTGGTACCTTTTCTGACAAGCACGCTGTATCAAGTCGGACAGCAACAATTTGTGTTTAAGGAGAAGGTCAATCATGCCAAGAAAATTCTCTTGCCTTCCGGAAAAAGGAATGTTGGTACCGATTACCTTACCGTTCGTATACGGGACGGAAAAAAGTCCAAAATTGTGCGTTTGGCAGGTGGATTGGGGACCGTTCCAGATGCAGAAGTGTTTACATTTAACGGTTTGACCTACGAAATGACTTATGGTTCGACCAAAATCGATTTGCCATTTTCCATTGCATGCCGCGACTTCAAACTGGATCGCTATCCTGGGTCAGAAGCGGCATCTTCTTTTGAAAGTGAAGTGACCATTTTGGATGAAAAAAACAACTACAAACGCGACCAAAGAATATTCATGAACAATGTGATGGACTACCAAGGGTATCGCTTTTTTCAGTCGAGCTATGATCCTGATGAGAAGGGGACGCGCTTGAGTGTGAATTACGATTGGTGGGGAACCAACATTACTTATTTAGGTTATTTGCTTATGGCCATTGGAATGATGCTGTCGCTTTTTGCGCCTGTTGGTCGCTTCCGTGAGTTGAATGATAAACTGCGTCGATTGAGAGAGAAAAGAGAAAAATTGTCAGCGGTAATTTTAATCGCATTGATGTCAAGCTTCGGAGGAAGCGCT
>CANGIC010000196.1 GCA_947453795.1 Flavobacteriales bacterium | reverse complement strand
TTGTTGAATAGAAACAAGCGTTTGAAGAAATGGGTGAAGGCCCTGGTATTTGTGCGAGGAATGAAAAGTTTGCAGAAGGCCGCATTCAGTTCAACCTACAAAACCGTTTGGTGCGCAGGACCTTCGATTGAACATGTGACGTCTATTCGAAAGATTCACGATATCGTTGAACAGCTGAAACGTGAATACAATGCCTAATAGTCACCCACCAACGCTGCGTCGCATGCAGTGGATGTTGTTTCTTCTCGGGCGACTGAAAATTCCAATGATTGGATTTGTCCGACCGCGAATTATAGAAATGGATGATCAAAAGGTCAAAATTAGAATTCGTTTGCGCAGACGAACGCGAAATCATTTGGGTTCCATGTATTTTGGGACTTTGGCAGTGGGTGCAGACCTTGCAGGAGCAATTCATTCCGTTTATTTTACAAGCGGAAAAGGAATGTCCATGTCCTTTAAAAGCATGCATGCTGAATTTCTCAAGCGCGCCGATGGTGATGTATTTTTTGAGTCAAAGGGTGGTGTTATTATCCGAGAAATGATTGAAGAAAGCCGAAAGAGTGGTGAACGATTGAACCGAATGGTGGAAGTCTCAGCGAAGAACATCAAGGGAGAAACGGTCGCACATTTCAAGATGGAAATATCTATTAAAATGAAATCTTTAGGGAAGAATCTACCTCAATAGACTTCACGGGATTTTACTACTTTTACGAAAAAATCAACAATGAGAATCATTTCTGCGCTAGAATTGAATGAGGCCTTGCACCGAGGGGAAAACTATCAAATCATCGATATTCGTGAACCCTATGAATATGCTGCATGCAACATTGGATCGATGCATATCCCCATGGGAGAATTGTGTGACCGATTAGCAGAACTGCCTTCAACGAAAAATGTGGTAATTATGTGTCGCTCTGGAAAGCGCGCAGAGGCCATGGCCAATTTGCTGACCACAGATTTTGAGATGAACAACATCTGGATTCTTGAAGGTGGAATAATAGCGTGGAAAGAACAAGTTGACCAAACTTTAGATCTAGACTAACATGATAGAATTATTTAAACACCTGTTCGATCTGGATTTTGAATGGATTGTCAATCATTACAGTGATTCCATTTATATCGTTTTGTTTTTGGTGATTTTCATCGAAACAGGATTGGTCATTATGCCCTTTTTACCAGGTGATTCCCTACTGTTTATGGCGGGAATGTATGCAAAGTTCGGCAACTTAGAATTGAGTTACATCTTATTCTTTTTAAGCATAGCAGCTATTCTTGGGGATAACATCAACTATTGGATTGGTCGACGCATTGGTTTGGGTGTTTTCGAATGGAAAATTCGTGGTCGTCAGCTGGTCAAAGAAAGCTACTTGAAGAAAACGGAAGAGTTTTTCGAGAAACGAGGCGTTTTTGCCATCATTATGGCTCGATTTGTTCCCATTGTCCGCACATTTACCCCTTTTGCAGCAGGGGTTGGCAAAATGAATTACAGAAAATTCTTGTTGTTCGACATCATGGGTGGTGTATTATGGATTTGTTCAATGACCTTGGTTGGTTATTTCTTAGGTGAAATAACATGGGTAAAGGAAAATAATTCCAAGGTTGTCTTGGGTATTGTCTTTCTTTCGGTGCTACCGATGCTCATTAGTTTCGCGAAATCAAAAATGGCTTCCAAGAATGCGTAAGTACGGATTGCTTGGCAAAACCTTAAATTATTCCTTTTCAAAACGTTTTTTTGAGGATTACTTTCAGAAAAACAACATTGATGCGCGTTTCGATAATTACGAAATTCCAACAATTGATTCAATTGACGAGGTGTTCGCGCAGCATTTGAGCGGATTGACAGTCACGATACCTTATAAGGAGGCCATTATCCCGCTTTTGGATGCTATAAGCGATGAGGCGAAAGCCATTGGCGCTGTAAATGTTATTCAGTTTAAGGGTGGGAAAAAAGTGGGGCACAATACAGATGCCTTCGGATTTCATCAGTCCATCAAACCGTTTCTGACTTTTCATCACGAACGCGCGCTGATTCTGGGAACTGGAGGAGCGGCAAAAGCGGTCGCACATGTCTTTCGTTCATTGGGAATTGACGTGATTTTTTGTTCCAGAAATCCTCAGGGACGAAATCAATTTTCCTACTCAGAAATCAATGAGCATATGCTCAATGCGTGTAAAGTCATTGTTAATTGCACTCCCTTGGGTACCTTTCCCAATGTTGACGAATGTATTGAAATACCGTTCAACCATTTGACAGCTGAACATTTGGTGATTGATGTGGTGTACAATCCCCCGAAATCGGAATTCCTGACAAGAGCTGAAAATGCAGGTGCGACAATTTTAAATGGGGAATCGATGCTGCGTCACCAGGCCTTGCGCGCATTTGAGATTTGGAATTCATAAAGAATTGAAATTTACAGGTCTTTTCGCACTATTTTTACGACATGGAAACCTTACAAGATCTGATTGATCAGGGAGAACATGTGAATCAGGATTTCAAATTCCGCATCGATGATCAGCGAAAAATCGCTCGTACCTTGTGTGCTTTTGCCAATACTTCCGGAGGAAGGTTGCTCATCGGTGTTAAGGACAACCGGAAAATTGTGGGTTGCAATCCCGAAGAAGAATTTCATATGTTGGAGGGTGCGGCAAGCATGTTTTGTCAGCCAGAATTGAAGATTACTTCCAAAATATGGCAAGAAGATTTTCGATTGGTACTTGAAGTGAGTGTGGCGAAATCAGAAAATGGTCCGCATAAAGCCAAGGACGATGACGGAAAATGGAAGCCCTACATTCGCATAAATGACAAAACGACTGCTGTCAATAAAATTTTGGAGTGGGTGTGGGTAGAACAAAAACGAAAAACTGCGCGTCCTGAACATTTCGGCGAAGACGAGTTACAGTTGTTAAAGACAATCGGACATTTGCAACCTGTTACCTTGAGTAAGTTGTACCGCGAATCGAAGTTGCCCTTGCGCAGAGTTGATCGCATGTTGGTTTTGTTTATTTGCTGGAAATTGGTCGAAATAGTGTTCGAAAATGACGGCATTTATTACCGGTTAATAGAGGATTAAGTCGTGAAAAACGTTCAACACAAATCTTAAAATTTCACAAAAAACAACAAAACCCGAAGTTTTGTGTTATATTTAGAAACATTTTAAATAAGCACAAACTAATGGGAAGACCAGCAACAAAACCGGCACGCTTGCGAAACGGATTCTATATTGAAGTAAAAACACAAGGAAGCGGTGCCATTTTGGTGAGAAGAGATACACGTGAACAGATGCTTTTAGCGGCGGAAGATTATGCACGAACAAAGGATGTAACGATTCGAGGCGAAATGCGCGACGATAAATGGGTAGATTAATTATCCGATACGATTTGTTAGGGGGCTTTTAAGTCCCCTTTTTTATTTTTGTACCATGAAGAACTATTTGAATTTCCTTGAAGGCAAAGCGCGATTTACAGCGTGGCTGCTCATTTTCTTTGTTTTGTTGTTTGCTGTTCCTCCGCTCATGGCATCTGAGATGAAACAGACCGCTAAAGTTTTAGGCATTATTGTGATTTTAGCCATATCAGCGGCGTTGTGGATTTGGAGAATCCAGACCGTGAGACGGATGCAGCGTAAGGCCCGTGTCGCATTGAATCTGAATGATCGTTTTTGGTTGAATCAACATATTTCATTTTACAAGAGACTTTCAGCGCGGGACAAAATCATCTTTGAAGACCGAATCGGATTGTTTCTGGCAGAAATAATCATTACAGAGGTAGGTAAAGTAGCTCCTCAAAAATCAACATGTTTATATGTTGCGTCTTCTGCGGTCATTACTTTTTGGGGATTGCCTTATTGGAATTATGGTGAATTGAGTGAAGTATTGGTCTATCCGGACAATTTTAATGAAGACAGTGCGGTCGATCATAAAGGAGTGATTGCGGGAAAAGTACACCATGGAGGATTGATGGACAATACGATGGTTTTGTCATTACCATCTTTAATGAAAGGTTTCCTTTTACTAGACGCATCCAATGTTGGCATACATGAATTTGCGCACATGTTAGACAAGGCGGATGAAACCGTTGATGGAATACCTGCCTTTATGAAAGGAGAAGAACGGCTGATTTGGGCAGCGTTAGTTGCGCGTGAATTGAAAAGGAAGGTGAAACAATCCAAATTCAATACCTATGGTCTCACTTCGGAGGAAGAGTTTTTTGCCGTTTTGATGGAGGCATACCGCGAAAATCCAAGAAGAGTAGAGAAAAGGTACCCAGAGTTGTATGCTATTTTAGAGGAGCATTTGAAATAAAACGTCGCTTTTAGTGGTGTTTTGGAACTTTTTGGATTTTATTAAAAAAAGATTGTTCAAAACCCTTGTGAGAATGAAAAGAGTGAGTATCTTTGTGCCCCCGTTAGAACGCTAGCGGGATTATTTTTGAGGAAAGGGTTTGTAACCAAAGAGCGATTACTTCGTAAGAAGTGTTCGATTTTCCAGGTTTTTCGGGTTTATGAAAAAAACTTGAAAAAAAACTTGACCGAAAGAAATAAGTGATTACCTTTGCCCTCCCAAAACGAACGAGAATTGGGAAAAACAAAATTGAAATCATGAAGTGAGACATTGGCGATTGATCGAAAGA
>CANGIC010000195.1 GCA_947453795.1 Flavobacteriales bacterium | reverse complement strand
GTTAGGATCAAATTTCAAATTCTGAATCACAACTCGTGACTTTAAGTCTGCTATCGCACCTCAGCCACCAAATTCGTAATTCGTAATTTTTACAGTTTTACTTCGAACGCTCTCGCTCTTATTCTCGCTCTCATTCTCGCTCTGATTTTGCCCGCTGCGCTGTAAGACTTCAATCAAGCACTGAATTGCCTATGGCATCAAATTCCGTTAGGATCAAATTTCAAATTCTGAATCACAACTCGTGGCTTCGAGTCTGCTATCGCACCTCAGCCACCAAATTCGTAATTCATCATTAAACAACTCACTTCCTTTTCGTACTTTTAAGCCAGTAATTTCACATTATGCGTTTACGATCATTCACCTTATTCGCGCTTGCCCTCCTTTTGAACTTGACTGTTACGGCACAAGATCATAAGCTAAAGGCCTATTTGGATACCAAGCAATTCTATGCCCCTGAAATTGGCAACTACATTGAAATTTACTTTCAATTCGCTGCTTCTTCCGTGAAATATAAAGGTATTGAAGGCGGTCTTCAAGGAGATTTGGCCATTCAATTGGATGTAACCGACGGTACCAATACAGTTGCTTCTGATGCCTATCGCCTTCAATCACCGCTCATGAAGGACAGCATCGTAGAAGATTTTTTCGATTTGAAGCGCTTTGCACTCGCTCCAGGGAAATATATCCTCAACATTGAACTGTCGGACCTCAACACGGAAAACGCGGCCTTAAAAGCATCGGTACCTGTGATGGTTGAAGACTTGTCAACCGCCATTTCAATTTCAGATATCGAAGTGGCGGAATTTGCCTTCAAAGGAGATGAAAACTCAGTATTCTTTAAATCTGGAATCAACATTATCCCGCGCTTGTCTACTTTCTATCCAACAGAACTTAGCATTATACCTGTTTACCTAGAAATCTACAACACCAATCTATTGGAGGATACGGTTTGCGGTTTAAAACAAAGCTTAATCAACATGGAAACGGGTGCTGAGGTATCTGAATTCACGGTCTTTTCGAGGCATTCTACCTCCAATGTGCTACCGATTTTACGAAAAGTGGACATCAATCTTTTACCAACAGGAAAATATGCCTTGAATTATACGCTTCTTTCCAGAAGTTTAGCTGAACTATCCACACAGCAATATATCTTCGAACGCAGCAATGACCTCGATATTCCTTGGTCAGTGGAAAACATGGTGATCGATCCCGCTTTTCAAGCATCCATTACCGATGACTCTATATCCTATTACCTCGAAAGTTTAATTCCTATTGCTAAACCGGCAGAAATCAAGAACATTATCTCTGTGCTCAAGTTAAAAGATCTCGAACAAGAACGACGACACATTCAAGCTTTCTGGCTAAAAACATCTCCCAACAACGCTTATGATTCGTGGCTCAAGTACAAGGAACAAGTACAGCTCGTTGAACGCCTTTACTCCAATAATTTTCAAGAGGGGTTTGAAACCGATCGCGGACGTGTTTACTTGCAATACGGGGCACCTACCAATATTGTTCAACGCGAAACTTCCCCGACTGAATACCCTTACGAAATCTGGCAGTACAACAAAATTGGGAAATTCAGCAACAAACGTTTTGTCTTCTACAATCCAGACCTTGTAAACAACGCCTACCGCTTGCTGCATTCCGACATGATTGGCGAGTTGAAAAACCCATCATGGCCACAAACACTTCAGAAGCGAAATACCAACAATGGGAATATCGACAATCCAAATCAGTTTTTACAACAAAACTGGGGAGGAAACAGCAATGACTATTTCAGACAGTATTAATCCAAAAAAATACTGATCCGTGAAATCATTGGCTATTGTTATTCTCAATTGGAATGGAAAACACTTTCTAGAAAAATTTCTTCCTGCTGTCTGTGAATACTCGGGCAATGCAAAAATCATCGTGGCAGACAATGCTTCAACCGACGATTCCGTGAATTATATCCGCAGATACTATCCTGGCATTCAACTCATCATCAATGAAAGCAATGGCGGGTTTGCAAAAGGTTATAACGATGCACTTAAACGTGTTGAAGCCGATTATTATCTCCTGCTAAACAGTGACATTGAAGTAACTCCGAACTGGACCTTGCCCTTGCTGCGCATCATGGAAAACCCGAATGTTGCGGGTTGCCAACCCAAGGTATTGTCCTATCAGGATAAAACAATGTTCGAACATGCTGGTGCCTCAGGAGGAATGCTAGACCGCAATTATTATCCCTTTTGCAGAGGTCGAATCTTTGATAAATTTGAACACGACAAGGGACAATACAACGACGCTGTGGATGTCTTCTGGGCGACAGGTGCGGCTTTATTGATTCGTGCTGAACTCTATCACAAAGTAGGTGGACTAGACGAGGCCTTTTTCGCACATATGGAAGAAATTGATTTGTGCTGGCGCATTAAGAAATTGGGCTACACATTTAAAGTTGCACCAACTTCCACGATCTATCATGTCGGCGGTGGTACACTCCCCTACTTATCCCCAAAAAAAACATACCTCAATTTTCGGAATAGTCTCTACATGTTGGTGAAGAATCACGATGGTTTACTGTTTCCGAAATTATTTCAGCGACTTTCCCTCGATGGCATTGCAGGAATCCGATTCATGCTCCGTGGGGAATGGAAACACCTCGCAAGCGTATTCAATGCACACATGGCGCTATACAAGCACCTACCCGTATTGATGAAGCAGCGAAAAGCGATCAAAAAGCAATCGAAGAACTTCAACGCTTCTGGACTATATAAAGGCAGTATTCTGTGGGCGAGGTATGTACAGAAAGTGGCAAACTACAGCGACTTGGATCAACGCTTATTCAACTCAAGATAAGTGAGTGCCAAGCGGTAACCGTCCATTCCGAATCCAAATATACATCCCGCCACTACCGGTGAAATCAACGAAGTGTGACGAAATTCCTCACGCGAAGTAATATTTGAAATGTGTACCTCAACCACGGGAATCCCAATCGCAGCAATACAATCCCGAAGTGCAACACTTGTGTGCGTATATCCTCCCGCATTCAAAATAATGCCGTCGTGATCGGATGCTTGTAAGGTATTGATCAATTCACCTTCAACATTCGACTGAAAATAGGATATTTCTGAATTCGATAGCGTTTTCAAGTGCTCCAAATACGCCTCAAACGATTGATTCCCGTATATTTGGGGTTCGCGTTTGCCCAGAAGATTCAAATTTGGGCCGTTAACTAGTAGAATTCGCATATCATGTCCGTTTGGGAACGCTATATTAAGGATTTTGTTTCTTTTCTGAAAATAGAAAAGGGATTGGCCGATAACTCCATTTTTGCCTATCAAAATGATGTAAGCAAGCTGCGGGACTTTTCTGAAGCGCGAAACATTCTCCCCCAAGACATTCAATACGCTCACTTAAAAGAGTTTATTGCCGAATTGTACGACTTAGGACTGAGTGCTCGATCCCAAGCGCGTGTCATCAGTGGTGCGAAACAATTCTTCATGTTCATGCTTATTGAAGACATCATCAAGGATGATCCTAGTGAATTATTGGAAATGCCAAAGCTGGGACGGAAACTTCCCGAGGTGTTGACCATCGAGGAAATCGATCGCTTGATGGCTGCAGTGGATTTATCCAAAAATGAAGGTCACCGCAATCGCGCCATCATTGAAACACTCTACAGCTGTGGACTTCGCGTCAGTGAACTGGTAAACCTTCGCTTTTCTGATTTGTATTTTGAGGAAGGATTCATTCGCGTAATCGGTAAAGGAAACAAGGAGCGTCTTGTACCTGTGAGCAAGAGTGTTGAAAAGGAAATTGGCATTTACAACGACCATATTCGTCGACATCAGCACATTCAAGTAGGAAACGAAAATGTAGTGTTCTTAAACCGTCGTGGGGCGAAGTTGACTCGTGTCATGATCTTCACCATCATCAAAGACCTTTCAGCGGCCATAGGGCTTACTAAATCTATTTCTCCGCACACCTTTCGGCATTCCTTTGCGACACACATGATCGAAGGAGGTGCCAATTTACGCGCAGTGCAAGAAATGCTTGGACACGAGTCCATTACCACAACTGAAATCTACACACACCTTGACCAACGCTTTTTACATGATGCGATTGTGTCCTTCCACCCCAGGAACATACACTAATTGCCCGACTGTTGTATGGTAATGCGTTTGTTCATTACCTGAAAAAAAAGCGGTGGAACCAACGAAAGGAGCATCATTCCAGGATAACCCGTAGGCATTACCGGAGATTCATCATGATTTTCAAGCAATTGATAAGGTCTGTCGGCTTTAAAATGGTGATCAGAATGGCGACTTAACTCAAACAACACCACGCGTCCTATGACATGATTCGAATTCCAGGAATGAATGCGTTTGACACTTTCATAGGTTCCGTTTTCGCGTTGCTTCCGAAGAAGCCCATAATGCTCAATGTAATTTACCGTTTCGAGTAAAAGAATCCCAAATACAGCAGCGGCAAAAAATCCAAGCATTGCGAAACCTCCAAAAACAAGATAGATACCTAGCAATACAGTAATTTGTGCAAGGGTATAAATAACCATCCGGTTAAATACGCTGAATTTTCTTTTACCCATAATGAGCATCCGTTGACATTCAATTTGCCATGCCTGTGTATAACTGCCAAAATGTGACCGAAACCAAAACAAGAAAACAGGTTCGTTTTTACGCGCCGTGGCTGGATCTGATGGTGTCGCCACATTGG
>CANGIC010000194.1 GCA_947453795.1 Flavobacteriales bacterium | reverse complement strand
ATTTTCAACGAGTTGGATCAAGAAGAACGGAACATCTGCAGCATGCTGACAGCACCACAAGGCGAACATATAGACGTCCTTTCCGCTAAAACAGGGCTAGCCATCTCCGCGTTAAATGTGCGCCTTTTTCATTTAGAAATGAAAGGAGTGATTAAACCTTTACCTGGGAGTCGTTACCGATTGATCTGAAACAAAAAAGGGGACATCACAACGACATCCCCTTTTTCTTTTCTATTCTTTTTTATTAGAAGCGAACTCGTGCATCGCGCAATTTGCGGTTGTCAACGACTTCAGCTTTCTTTTTCAATGCTTCCATAAATTGGCTTTGGATTTGGCGACGCATAGCCGTCAAAATCTGATCGCGTTCTACATCATAATTAGCCGCGGCCGGTGCCTTGATTGTTTTGTCAATGCGAATGACATAAACGCCCATCTTCCCTTTTAAAGGCAAGGTACGTTTTCCGTCTTTCAATGCAGAGAACAACGCTCCTACAACTTCTGGTTCAAATCCAGCACCTGTGATTTGTGCCGAGTAGAAGGTAACTTCCGCTTTCATCACTTCCGTGTTTCCGCGCTTCGCCATTCCTTGAAGCGTTTTGTCCTTCAACAATTGGTTTGTAAAGCGTTTTGCTTTTTTCTCTTCAATCAATTGTTGTTTCATCATCACTTCAACATCTTCGAATACAGGCACACCTTTCTCGCGAATAGAGGATAAAATTGCGATGATGTACTTGTCTTTGTCTTTGATTGGCGCACCTACAAGGTCACCCACCTTTGCTTCTTCGTTGAACGCCAAGGCCAACAATTTATTCGCTGTAGTCGGATTCGTAAATCCAGCTACCGATGGTGCTTCCTCTTTGATTGGAAGTGGACGAGGGAAGTAACCCGCACGCACAGCAATTGTATCGAACAACTGTAGTTTATCCTTGATACTTTCTTTCTTCGAAATCTTCGCGTCCAATTTGTACAACAAGTCGTACACCTCACGCTCCTTTTGATCCATCGTTTCCTGCGTTGGTTTAAACGCTTTGTAAATAGAGGCAAGTACTGGATATGTTTTATCGTCGCGCTCAAGTACCTCGATGATGTGAATCCCGAAATCAGTTTTCACGACACCAATAGTACCGATTGGCTTAGTCGCTACAAACGCCCCAAACTCAGGTACCATGTCCGCTTCGATGAAGTTGTCGATTAAGCCGCCTTGTGGAACAGAACCTTTGTCATCACTGTACTTCGTCACAAACTCAGCGAAATTGTCTTTGTTGATTAGTCTAACCAAGCTATCCGCCATTTTTTGTTTTTGCGCAATCAGCTTTTTATCTTTTGACTGATTTGTTCCCAACAAGATGTGACGTGCTTTCAAACGAGAAGGCGTAAATCCTTGCACTTTAGAGATGATAAAGCTTCCATTGTAGCTGTATGGTCCAACGATTTCACCAACTGCTGCTGCTCTAAACACCGTGTCCATAGCCATTGGATAAGACATCAACTTCTGTGCTTTTTCGTTTCCTTCAGGAACAGCTGTTGCGATCTTTGATGAGCTATAGAATTTGATTTCACTGTTTTGCATCACAAACGTAGAATCATTTGTTGTTGCTGCAAATTGCTTCTTGATCTCACGCATGGATTTATCGAAGCTTGCTGTATCTTTTCTTGAGGGCTTAATGTCCACCATGAACAAACGGATTTCGCGACTTGCCGTTTTATTTTCGTACTTCTTGTCTTCTTTGTGTGCTTCGTAGTACGCTTTCAATTCTTTGTCCGTGACTTTGATTTTATCATCTGGAATTTCACTGAAGCGACGCACCACATAAGAAATCGATTTGACTTCTTTTTGCGCCATGTATTCGTCTTCTGATTCAAGTTTCGTTACATATACCCCTTGAGAAATCAACGCCATGTACTTATCACGTTTTCTTCCTTCAATCAATTTTTTCTTTTGGTCAGCCCATTGTTGTTGAACCGCTGGATCTTTGTTTGTTTCTTGGTCATTGATCCATTTTTCCATCAACTTTGGATTGAACACCCCTGTTGTAGAATCGATAAACTGCTCTGTACCTTGCAACATTGGAAAGCCATCACGACCGTAAAGGAAGGCATCAAATTCATTGTCACTCACATCGATTCCAAGTGCCTCGTATTCCTTGTCAAGGACAACTTTATCCACCACCATCGTCCATGCATTGTCTGCTGCAGCATCTTGATCCTGTTGTGTATACTCGCGGCGCTCTTGTTGCGCTTTCATGCGTTGTTGTTGATCAATTTGAGCAACTGCCTCTTCGTATTCCTTATTGTTTACCTTCTCGCCAAAGATGGTTCCGTAACCAAACTCTTCGCCTGATCCACCAAAAATTTTATCGTAATCGTTCAAGATAAAAGCCAAGAGGGCGATTCCAATAATCGCAACCAACAATCCTGATCTTTCGCGTATCTTACCAATAAGTGCCATACAAGTGATTTTATTAAGGGTGCGAATATAAACAGATGATTCGACTTTTGAAAATGACAGGCCTATTAATCGCTATATCAAACGAAAAAAGCCGTCTCTTTTTTTATTGAGACGGCTTTTTGCTGTTTTATTCTGAATTAACCCCTTCCTTTTCCTTGTACTTTTCCTTCTCCAGGTTTAATCTCTTTGTTCTCTTCTTCTTTCGGCTCGGCCTCTGTTTCACCATTGCCACCGCGCGTCGCCGGTTTAATTTCTGGCTTCGTCGGTTGAGTGCCCCCAGCACCACTTTGTTGGTGCTGATTTCCACCCTCATGCTGCTCACCATTTTGCGGTTTCGAGTGGTCCCCTTCTTGATGTTCGCCATTGTTTGCTGGTGAAGTTGTTGGGCATGGTCCGAGAACATCTCCATGTGCTTGGTGCGCTGGCCATGCCGACATCGGGATTTCCAATGTTTGCGTGGTGGTGCCCGACTTATGGCAAATCACCACTTTCTGTTCAACGGGCTCCGCATAATTGATGGTAATCGTTTCGGTATCTGTACCACACTCGTTTGTCGCTGTAATCACAACGATATTCATCCCCGGATTCAAGGTCATTGGTGATGTTAAACTGCCCCCTTTTGTAGGTGCAAATGCAAAGCCAGTAAATGGTTTTCCATTCAATGTCAAGATGATGCCTTGATTGACCGTCACATTTGAAATGGTTGCGCCAAACACGAACGCAGATGTTTGCACGGTAAGGCCATTTTGCGCAGGATTTGTAACCTGAATGGATGGTGGGTTGCACGGTGGCGGTGGAGCGACTTGAGGACAAGCACCCATAATGTCACCATGTGCTTGGTGCATTGGCCACTCCGATACAGGAATCACCAATGTTTCTTGGGTGCGATTTCCTTGGTGGCAAATCGTCATCGTTTGTGGCGCTGGTGCAGAATAATTGATGGTAATGGTCTCCGTATCCGTGCCACATCCATTCGTTGCCGTGATGGTAAATGTGTTGATTCCCGTGTTAAGGTTCACTGTGTTTGAGAATGAACCATTGTTGAACGAGAATCCTGTCATTGGCTTGCCATTCACCGTGTAAACGATCCCCTGGTTGTTTGCAATGTTGGAAATGTTCGCCGTGATGTTAAATGCTGTTTGCTGCACCGTCTGACCGCTCTGCGTTGGATTCGTTATTTGAATGGATGGCGGATTGCACGGAGGGGGTGGGGCCACTT
Source organism: Flavobacteriales bacterium (assembly GCA_947453795.1). Lineage (GTDB taxonomy): Bacteria > Bacteroidota > Bacteroidia > Flavobacteriales_D > Crocinitomicaceae > M0103. The sequence goes on along the minus strand of CANGIC010000194.1, from coordinate 1,102 downwards.
GAGGACAAGCACCCATAATGTCACCATGTGCTTGGTGCATTGGCCACTCCGATACAGGAATCACCAATGTTTCTTGTGTGCGATTTCCTTGGTGGCAAATGGTCATCGTTTGTGGCGCTGGTGCAGAATAATTGATCGTAATGGTTTCCGTATCCGTGCCACATCCATTGGTCGCTGTAATTGTAAACGTGTTGATTCCCGTGTTAAGGTTCACTGTGTTTGAGAATGAACCATTGTTGAACGAGAATCCTGTCATTGGCTTGCCATTCACCGTGTAAACGATACCCTGGTTGTTTGCAATGTTGGAAATGTTCGCCGTGATGTTAAATGCTGTTTGCTGCACCGTCTGACCACTTTGTGTTGGATTCGTTATTTGAATGGATGGCGGATTGCACGGAGGTGTATTCACCACTGGACATGGTCCGAGAACATCGCCATGGGCCTGGTGCGCTGGCCATGCCGACAAAGGAATCTCAATCGTTTGTGGATTGCCACTGTTTCCTGGAGGATAGTGACAGATCGTTACTTTTTGAGGTGTGTTGTCTACTGGTGCAGTGTAATTCACCGTAATCGTCTCTGTATCTGTGCCACATCCATTTACCGCCGTAAGCACGATGTTATTTGTTCCAGCAATCAACGTGACATTCGCAGAGAATGCTCCATTCGCGAAGACAAAACTTGGCATCGGCATTCCGTTGAATAGGCAGCTTATTCCTTGATTGTTCGCAACATTAGTCATGTTCGCAGTTACCGTGAATGCTGTTTGCTGAACCGTCTGCCCATTTTGCGTTGGGTTCGTCACCTGAATCGCAGGTGGGTTACACGGAGGAGTATTTACCACCGGGCATGGCCCGAGAACATCACCATGTGCTTGGTGCGCTGGCCACGACGCCAAAGGAATTTCCAAGGTTTGAGGATTTCCATTGTTTCCTGGAGGGTAATGACAAATGGTAATCATCTGCGGCGTATTGTTCGCTGGAGCGGAATAGTTGATTGTAATCGTTTCAGTGACAGAACCACATCCATTCGTTGCGGTAATGATGAATGTGTTCCATCCATTCACCAAATTCACTGTATTTGAGAACACGCCGTTTAGGAAACT
>CANGIC010000193.1 GCA_947453795.1 Flavobacteriales bacterium | reverse complement strand
TTAAGTGACAATGTGAAAGGGTCCTATCTTTTTGCTGCGGCTGACGAACGGTATGCCATTGAAAAACAATGGGCAGTACCGGGTCGTGAAGATCATTACCGCATTTCACTCGTAGATGGTTCAGCAGAATTGATCAAGGAAGGCGTCGAATTCAATGGTTCACTATCGCCGTCAGGAAATTTGTATTCGTGGTTCGATGGCACAGATGGACAGTTTTACAGCAAAAATCTGAGTAGCAATAAGGTGAATTGCATGACCTGTTCGGTGAAAAATGTCAATTGGCAAACGGATGCGAATGGGATGCCTTTAACACCAGAACCTTATGGTGTGGTGGGGTATTCTTCGGATGAACAATTTCTTTTCGTCCATTCGGCCTATGACCTTTGGATGTACAATACCCGATTAGGAATAATGACCTGCGTCACGGAAGGAATAGGTCAAGCGTCGAAAATTAAAATGGAGTTGAACCTGTGGGATATGGACAGTGTGTACATCGATGCAAAAAACGCCTATATCTCTGGGTTTGATGAAAAGACGAAGGGTGCCCATCTCTATGCGTTGATCGATCACCAAGATCATTTGGATGTGAAGGAAATGTACTACACCGATCACAAAATCAATTACTTGGCGCGCTCGAAAAATGGTGAATCCATTATCTTCCGAAAAATGTCGATCAGTATGTATCCAGATGTGCGACTGACAACAGATAACTTTAGCAATGAGCGTCAAGTTTCGGTAACGAATGCACAACAGTCTGAATACAATTGGGCAAGTGTTGAATTGGTCAACTGGAAAAGTTATAATGGGATTCCACTCGAAGGGCTACTTTACAAACCAGAGAATTTTGATCCAAGTAAAAAATACCCACTCATGATTTATTATTATGAGTTGAATTCCGATGAGCTCTTTAACCATTCGGTCCCTAAACCTACAGCGTCGATCATTTATCCAACGGAATATGCGTCAGCAGGATACGTGGTGTTTATTCCAGATATTCGCTACAAAGTCGGACACCCTGCACAATCGGCGTACGACTGTATCATGAGCGGCACCGATCATGTGCTCAAATTGGTTCCAGCCATCGATTCAACGCGCATGGGCTTGCAAGGACAAAGTTGGGGAGGATACCAAACGGCGCAGTTGATCACGATGACAACACGTTACCGCGCCGCAATGGCAGGAGCGCCTGTGTCGAACATGTTCTCGGCCTATGGTGGTATCCGATGGGGAAGTGGTGTCAATCGCCAGTTTCAATACGAACGCACGCAAAGTCGAATTGGTAAAACCATTTGGGAAGCCCCAGAATTGTACCGTGAGAATTCGCCTTTGTTCCACTTGCCAAACGTACATACACCATTGTTAATCATGGCCAATGACAAAGATGGCGCGGTGCCATGGTACCAAGGGATCGAATTGTTTACAGGCATGCGCCGCCTAGGAAAGCCGTGCTGGTTGCTGAACTACAATGGGGATGATCACAACCTCATGGAAAATGCCAATAGGATCGACTTAAGTATCCGTATGCGGCAGTTTTTTGACCATTATTTACAAGGAGCACCTGCACCGCTTTGGCTGACGGATGGAATCCCTGCGGTGGATAAAGGTAAAATCATGGGGTATTGATGGATAAACATCACCAACAAAACATCAAATTTTCAATGTAAATTCGCCATAGATTTTACCACATGGAAAAGATACAGAATTTCATCAATGGAGCTTATTGCCCTCCAACGAGCGGCCAATACATCGATAATGTCGAACCAGCGACGGGTCAAGTATATTGCTTGATTCCCAATTCGGATGAGAAGGATGTGGAGCTTGCTGTTCAAGCAGCAGAGGCCGCATTTCCACTTTGGTCAGCCATGAGTATTGAGGAACGTGGGGCTGTGATGATGCGTGTATCAAAAGGAATTGAAGCGCGAATGGATGAGTTTGTGGCGGCTGAATCGCGTGACAATGGAAAACCTGTATCCTTGGCGGCTCATGTGGATATTCCACGAGCAGTTTCCAATTTTCACTTTTTTGCCACGGCCATAGAGCATTTTGCCTCTGAATCGCACAACATGGTGGGTGAGGGAATCAATTATACCTTGCGTAAACCGATTGGGATTGTGGGATGCATTTCTCCTTGGAACCTGCCTTTGTACTTGTTCTCTTGGAAAATCGCACCGGCATTGGCCGCAGGAAATTGCGTGGTGGCTAAACCTTCGGAAGTAACTCCTTACACGGCCTATTTACTTGGTCAAGTTTGTAAAGATGCAGGGATGCCGGATGGGGTATTGAATATCCTTCACGGCCTTGGTGGTTCGGTAGGTGATGCCATGGTAAAGCATCCGAAAATCAAAGCCATATCCTTTACGGGTGGGACAAAAACAGGGGAATACATTGCACGAACTGCTGCCCCGATGTTCAAGAAGTTATCACTCGAATTGGGGGGTAAAAATCCAAACATCATCTTTGCAGATTGCGATTTTGATGAGATGTTAAGTACGACCATGCGCTCGTCATTTGCGAATCAAGGGCAAATCTGTTTGTGTGGATCACGCATCTTTGTGGAGCGGCCGATTTATGAAAAATTCAAAGCCGCATTTGTGGAGAAGGTCAGCAAAACAGTTGTTTCTTTTCCGCAGGATCCTGCAGCACGCATGGGTGCCTTGGTGTCGAAACCGCACATGGAAAAAGTACTTTCCTATGTCGAATTGGCAAAAGAAGAAGGAGGAACAGTACTTACAGGAGGCGAACGTGTCATCTTGGACGCGCCTTACAATGAGGGATATTATGTTCGTCCGACGGTGATTGAAGGATTGACCTATGATTGCCGCACCAATCAGGAAGAGATTTTCGGACCAGTGGTGACGATCATGCCTTTTGATACAGAGGATGAGGTGTTGATGATGGCCAATTCAACAGAATATGGCTTGGCGGCAACACTTTGGACATCCGACCTAAAACGTGCTCACCGCATGGCCGATCAGATTCAATCTGGAATTGTGTGGGTGAATGCCTGGTTGGTACGCGACCTGCGAACGCCATTTGGAGGGGTGAAATCTTCGGGTGTCGGACGTGAGGGTGGATGGGAAGCGCTTCGTTTCTTCACTGAACCAAAGAATGTTTTTATAAAATACTAAGCATAAAAAAAGTCCACCGAAGTGGACTTTTTCATTTTATCTTGTTGCGATTATTTCACAATCACTTGCTTTACCATAATTCCTGATTCAGCATATATTTTCACGAAGTACATACCTGAAGAAACTCCAGCCAATTGAATGTTCGTGATATTGTTGTTTACATTTTGCGTGAAGATCGTTTGACCTGTTACAGTAACAAGTTCGATGCTGTTCATTTTCATTCCGGCAGCAATCGTCAATTGATCTTTCGCTGGATTTGGATAGACAATCACTTGTGTGTTCTCTAATGTTTCCAATCCTGAAGAAGGATCAATGTTTTTGATTACCGTAGTAGCAGAACCTCCAAAGTCAGCTGCAGCAATGGCATAGATTTGCACATTTGCATTGTCTGCAATAGTCAAATCACCATCTGTTCCACCCCATTGTTGAGCACCAACTCCGTCACCATAGTAATCGTAGATGCCAAAGGTGTAGCAATCCACAGCCGTAAGTGGCACATTCCAGTTGTATTGTGTGTTGTTTGTCAACGGATTTGTCGCATCTGTTGGTGCGGGTGTGTTGTTCGTTCCGAAGTTACCCGCGACATTTTCATTTCCTTCAAACCATACTACGGTACCGCTAGAGTTGCGCACTTCGAGGTATGACTCATCTGCATAATCATCCGTAAGGAAATTGATGGTAATGAATCCAACAGTTTGCGCGATTGGATCGATGGTAAAGCTGTAGGTTGTCGTGTTGTTTACAGTGTTTTCATCCACACCAGCATTTGGATTGCTCAATGTAGCATTGAAGGTGTGTGCACCAGGTGCAAGGGCCACTGAAGGTAAGGTAATGGTTTGTGTTTGGTATTGTGCCAAAGAACCAGACCAGTTGTATGTTTGCGCTGCTCCACCGTCAATGGTGTAAGTGATTGTAGCTGATGTTAAAACGGTTGTTCCTGAATTTGAAATCGTCATGGTTGGATCAAAGGTCCCACCACATAATTGTGTTTCTGTCACAGTTAGGTTCGAAAGTCCACCATCAAGTGCAACGGCTACCGCTCCAGAAGGGTCGTAACCATTTACAAATCCAGCACCTGAATTGCTTGGGTCAAGCCAGAATTTCAACTGCGCACTGTTTGCGCTTCCTGCAGGATTCCAAGATACAGAAACCTTACCGTATTCATCCGAAAGTGAAGCTCCACCACAGGCAGATGCTCCACCGTGCAGCTGTCCAATGATACGGTGATTTTGGTCAAACAATGGCGATCCAGAAGAACCTCCTTCTGTTACCCCTAAGTCCCAGTTAGTGACACCCCAGTGGCTGTTTGCTGGACAAGTACCAAACGTCGTAGAGATCAGTGGTTGATTCTCGAAAGAGATTTTCTTGATATCCCCTGAAGGATGGTGAATTCCAACAGCAGACTGCGGTGTAGCACCGGTATTGTCCCACCCTGAAAAATAAGGGGTATAGGCAGGTGGCACTGTATTGGCGACTAATCCTCCTGTAATTTCTACAAGACAGAAGTCAGATGCTGTGGCTCGCGCTCTCAAGACACCCCCAGAAAGGGATTGAAATGTTGGAGATGTAGCTGGATTTGTGCAACCTGCACCTTGCCATTGAAAACGGAAAATCCAAGTCGCTGGGTTGCTGTAACAGTGGTCAGCAGT
>CANGIC010000192.1 GCA_947453795.1 Flavobacteriales bacterium | reverse complement strand
GGCACTTTCGCCTCACCGGCAACGGCTTTCGCCAAAAGGGTTTTTCCTGTTCCTGGAGGACCGACAAGCAAGGCACCTTTCGGAATTTTTGCACCGAGCTCCGTATAGCGTTTTGGATTTTTAAGGAATTCAACGATTTCCACGATTTCTTCCTTTGCACCTTGCAAACCAGCAACATCCTTGAATGTTGTATTTGTGCTTTTGCTTCCTTCGTACACCTGCGCTTTTGATTTTCCGATGTTGAAAATCTGGCCACCGCCACCGCCACCACCGCCAGACATACGACGCATGACAAACATCCAAATCACAACAAGAATAATGATCGGAAGAATGAAGCTTAGGATATTACCGATGTAATTGATTTCTTCTTCAGAGCCAATTTGAATGATGCTCATTTTCTTTTTGCTCGAAGCATTCATTTCACTTGGCCATGATTTCGCAAGCACACGATTCAATGAATCTGCAGCGCGTGAAAACTTGGCTTTTGTTTCTGAATCACCAGCTGTTTTGGACAATTCTTGGAATTTCTTGCTTTGATCAATCAGTATATTTCGCGATTTTATCTCACTATTTATCTCATCAACCTTCAATTGAAAGTTTCCAGCGTCAATAATCTCCAATTCGTAGATAGGATCTGATTTAGTTGGACGATTGTTTTTGGTGATGCTTTCGCGAATCGTAGCGAATTGTGAATCACTTGATTTGGCAACAAATTCGCGCCCTTCCTTGGTGATTTTAAAATCGATACGGACCTTGTTGACAAGCTTTACATCTTGCACATAGCCCATTTCAGCTAAATCGAAGAAGTTGTCCTCAAACTTGATTGTTACCCGACTTCCCGAACTCATGAACAATTGGAACCCAATAATTGCCACTCCGATGAGGGCGTAGATCCAATAGATTGAAAAGGGACTTTTCTTTTTGTTATTTCCTTCTGCCATGTTGTTCTTTATGATTAATTCAAATCAGGAATATCTGTTCTTTTTGCATCCGCCCAAAGGTCCTCTAGGTCGTAAAATGGACGTGCATCTTTGTAAAAAATGTGTGCGACAACATTCACGTAGTCGAGTAGCACCCATTCTGAATTGTTTTTTCCTTCGATATGCCAAGGTTTTTCCTTTAAGGTTTTACGGGTGTGACGCATCACCGAACTACTCACACCATCAACTTGGGTGGAAGATTCCCCGCTGCAAATGACAAAAAAGTCACATACTGCGTTTCCAATTTCCCGTAAATCCAAAACAGTAATATTCTTGGCTTTATTTTCTTGCATTCCTTCGACAATTGCATCACACAATTTCTTGGAATCGACATCTTTTTTTGCTTTTAACATTCAATTCTTATCTATACTACAAAACTAACTTTTATTTTAACTTTATCCACGCGATAAAATGCCTTAAACACAATTGTTTCGTGCAAATAAAATTTAAAATTACCCATTTGGAGAGTGTCGACTCAACGAGCAATTATGTTGCCACAGGCTTCGCGCAGGGTAAATTAGGTCATGGTTCGGTAATTTTGGCAGACAAACAAACTTCTGGCAGAGGTCAGCGTGATGCAATTTGGTATTCTGAGGGTGGTTTAAACCTATTGTTCTCGATTTTATTGGTGCCCGACAATATGTCAGCGTCGGAAGGACAATCGCTCATGCATTGCACCACTTTGGCACTTGTTGAACTGTTGAACTCATTTGGCGTTGAGGCAAAAGTGAAATGGCCGAACGATGTGTATGTAAAACAACGAAAAATAGCAGGAATTCTCATTGAAAATCAATTGTCGGGAGCGCGAATAACGCGATCTATTGTGGGTGTCGGTTTTAATGTGAATCAATCTGATTTTGGAAACTTGCAGGCCACATCACTCTGTTTGGAAAGTGGAAAGTTCTCTGCAATACATGAAGTATTGCTCAAGTTTCTCGGCTATTTTGATAAGTATTGGCAAGCGCTGATGAAAGGTGAGGAGGTGCTTTTAAAAAAACACTATACATCCCTTCTTTTTGGGCTGAATGAAACTTTGCACTTTGAAGATGCCACGGGTGATTTTTACGGCACCATTAACGGGGTAGATGAACTAGGTCGCTTGCAGATCAGCACAGCGCAAGGACTAAATGTTTATGACTTGAAAGAAATTCGGTTTAAACAGTGAAGTGCGCCTGAAGCTTGTCAGACATGAAATTAAAGAGTGCTGTCAATGGTTTTTCTACCATCATTTTCAAAAAGACATTCATTTCACCCTCAAATAAAAGATACCCTTCGCAGCCCTCCTCGTTAGGTTCAATGAGTATGGACAAGTGAAAAGGAAAAGGTGTACCTTGACCGGAGCGCATGTTGATCCGTGAAGAACCTTCTGCACCGTCTTGAATCAAAGAGATGATGACACCACCTTGCACCTTAAACGAGCATTCTGTCTCGGTTGATTTCCAATCAGAAATTTTATCTTCTGGCAACAGGTGAATGAGATTGCGGGAATCGAGCAGAAATGAAGCAACCGCCTCTGGCTTTGCAGGAACATGAACTTTGTTGCTTTCGATTTTCATGACGTCTTATTTTTTCCATGCACTTGGATTCTCTTTCCACTCGCGCAGTGAATTCAAATCCTTTTCCGTGATGTATTCCTCTTTTAACGCTTCTTCAATCAGGTAGTCGTAGTTGGTTAAGGTAACAAAGTTGCAGGCATGTGCTTTAAATTGCTCCTCCGCGATTTTGAATCCATAGGTAAATGTGGCCACTAGTCCACGCACATCGAGACCAGCTTCACGCAGTGCATCAATGGCTTTTAAACTGCTTCCGCCCGTAGAAATAAGGTCCTCAATCACGACAACTTTTTGTCCTTTTTCGAAATGGCCTTCAATCTGATTCCCCATACCATGTCCTTTCGCCGTGCTGCGCACATAAATAAAAGGCAAACCCAATTCTTGAGCAACGAGTGCTCCTTGTGCAATACCTCCTGTAGCCACCCCTGCGATCACATCAGGTTTACCAAATTTTTCAAGTACTGCTTCGGAGTAGAGCTGTCGAATAAAGGTGCGAATGGCGGGATAAGAAAGTGTGACACGGTTGTCACAATAAATGGGTGAATTCCATCCAGATGCCCAGGTGAAAGGTGTGTTGGGTTGTAACTTCACAGCTTTCACTTGTAATAAAAATTCTGCTACTTTTAATGCTTTATCCGTGTTCAAAATCATAGCTACAAATGTACAAAGTTTTTATTGAAAATCGTCCAGTCATTTTCACTCAACAGTCAGAAAACTATCCACATTCGCTTATGGTGAAGGCCTCTGATCTTGAAGATATTACTGACTTTATACGGAATCAGGTATCAATTATCACAGACAACCAAGCTGTTTTAATTGAATGTGCGCATGTTGAAGACGAGTTTAATCGCCTTTTTAAAAATTACGATCGCGCGGTGACTGCCGGAGGGGTTGTTTCTAACGGGAATGATTTACTCCTGATTTACAAAGAGGGATTTTGGGACTTGCCGAAGGGATTCGTCGATGAGGATGAAACACTGGAAGCTTGTGCCTACAGGGAGATTGCGGAAGAATGTGGGATTTCTGGGCATGTCCTAACTCGAAAACTCATAGAAACGATGCACACGTATGTATTTCAAGGTCGACCAATATTGAAAAAATCCCATTGGTTTCTTTTTGATTACACAGGAACAAGCATTACATCTCCTCAGCATGAAGAGGGTATAATTGAAGCCAAATGGATTGCTAAAAATGAAGTAAGTTGGCTCTTTGCCAACTGTTATGGATCAATCCGTGATGTGCTAGAATGTTATGGCATAACGACAGAGAATTGAAATTTTTTGTTAAACTTTGACATTGAAATAACAATTATAGTATTCTTGTCAAAAAAAGAAAAGTATGAAGTATATGGTATTCGCACTAATGTTCGTTGCAGGTTTGCAAGCAAGTGCACAAGAAACAACAGTAAAACAAGACGAACCGAAAAAAGAAGGTATCGTTTTTACACAAATGGAAATTGTTCGTGAAAACATTCCTTATGGAACGGATGATACCTTTGTTTTCGAGTTCAAGAACACAGCAAAAACACCAGCAATCATTCAAGGTGTACAAACAAGCTGCGGTTGTACAACGGCAGCTAAACCTGAAGAGCCAGTGAAGCCAGGGAAAAAATCAGAGATTTCAGTGAAATATGACACAAAACGTGTTGGTGCATTCACGAAAACAATTACGATTACATCGAATGTTTCTGATCCAATTATTTTGACGATTCGCGGGACAGTTTTGCCAGAAGCAACAACAACTCCTGCACCGACAAACAATTAATCGAAACGCAGATCAGTTTATACAAAGGTTCACTTCGGTGGACCTTTTTTTATTTCTTAAAAATGGTAGCGGATGCTTGGGCCGAAGGGGCTATGGTAACATCTTGAATGGAAACATGTCCTTTTCTCGTGCAGACGAAATACACCAATTCAGCAATATCCTCGGCAATAAGCGGCTCGAATCCGTTGTATACATTCTTCGCGGTGGCCTCATCACCCTTAAATCGAACCAAAGAAAATTCAGTTTCTGCAGCTCCAGGCGCTACGTTCGTTACCTTAATTCCATAATCAACCAAGTCCATCCGCAGGGCTTTTGACAAAGCATCAACCGCATGTTTGCTTGCGCAATAGACATTTCCTCCGGGATAAACTTCTTTCCCTGCAATGCTGGCAATATTCACGATGTGGCCTTTTTTATTCGCCTTCATAAATGGAAGAACGGCCTTGGTCACATACAATAATCCTTTTACATTGGTGTCGATCATTTGGTC
>CANGIC010000191.1 GCA_947453795.1 Flavobacteriales bacterium | reverse complement strand
TGGTCGATGCGCCGTATTTCAGGTGGAACGGTTTCGCCAGATGGAACGATGGTACTTTATGGCCAACGGACCTTCAACATGGAGGAAAATAAAGGAAACACGGACTTGTATATTCTGGATGTGAAAACGGGTGTTTCCAGACAAATCACCAACACACCAGTTTCTGAGATGGAAGCGCAGTGGGGAAAAAACAACATTGTTTGGTTTATGTCCAATGGGGAGGATGGACTTCAAATTCGAAAAATCAATGCCGATGGAACAAACATTCGCACGGTTTCTCGCTTTAAATCGATTGAGCTCGAAGGTTTTCGCTTGTCGCCTGATGAGACCTACGCATTGACCATCGAAGCGATTGAGGTTCGTGGGGATGTCACAGCGAAATATTCCGATTTACCAAAGGCCAATGCACGCATTGAAGATGATTTGATGTACCGCCATTGGGACCATTACGACGATTACAACCGCCGTCATTTGTTTTTACACCAAATCATGGCGGAGAATGGTCTGCCAGTGATTTACCAAAAGGCAATCGATATTCAGCGAGATGAGGTGTTTGATGGAGTACTTCCACCTTTTGGAGGAACAGACCAATTTACGTTTAGTGCCGATTCAAAGAAGATCATTTATACCTCTAAGAAACTTCAAGGTAAAGCGTTTGCGACGAGCACCAATAGTGATTTGTACGAATATTACATTTTGGATCAAACTACAACAAACATTACCGAAGCGAACAAAGGTTATGACAACAATCCTGCCTGCTCAAATCAAGGTGAATTGGCTTGGTTGAGTATGGCACGCAACGGTTTTGAGGCCGATAAAAATAATTTGATGCTGCGCAAAGCGGACGGATCCGTTGTGAATCTAACCGCTGAAATGGACATTACTGTGGGCAGTTTCTGTTGGCATCCTTCTGGCAAAATGATTTATTTCATTGCGCCAATCAAAGGAACAGAGCATGTTTTTGAAGTGGAGTTGGCAACAAAGAAAATTCGTCAGGTGACTTCAGGTCAATACGATTACGTCAGTCTTTCTATTTATGGAGATGTAATTTACGCTGGGCGTCAATCTATGGTGGCTCCAACCGATCTTTATGCGGTATCGATTAAATCCAAGGATAAAGTGAGTCAGTTGACGAAGTCCAACGCGGATATTCTTTCTTCGATTGTCATGCCGAAGGTTCAGGAGAAATGGGTGACAACAACGGATGGTAAGAAGATGTTGGTGTGGATGGTCTTACCGCCGAATTTTGACCCGAATAAGAAGTATCCTACACTTTTGTACTGTCAAGGAGGACCGCAAAGTCAAGTGAGTCAGTTCTTTTCGTACCGTTGGAATTTGGCGTTGATGGCTTCCCAAGGATATGTTGTTGTGGCGCCAAATCGTCGCGGACTTCCTGGGTTTGGACAGGAATGGAACGATGCCATTTCAAAGGACTGGGGTGGACAAGCGATGCGTGATTATCTATCGGCAATCGACGCGGCAACGAAAGAGACTTATGTCGATAAAGATCGCCTGGGAGCAGTAGGTGCTTCGTATGGTGGGTATTCCGTTTACATGCTTGCGGGGATCCATCAAAACAGATTTAAAACGTTTGTTGCTCATTGTGGATTATTCAATTTAGAGAGCTGGTATGGCACGACTGAGGAGTTGTTCTTCGCGAATTGGGACCAAGGCGGACCATATTGGTTGGCAGAAAACAAAGCCAATTATGAGAAAAATAGTCCGCACAACTTTGTGGCAAATTGGAATACGCCAATCCTTGTGATTCATGGAGGAATGGACTTCCGAGTGCCTGAAAGCGAGGGGATTCAGGCCTTTCAAGCTGCTCAATTAAAGGGAATTAAGAGTCGTTACTTATCTTTCCCCACTGAGGGACATTGGGTGCAAAGTCCTCAGAATGGCTTGCTATGGCAGCGTGAGTTCTTTGAGTGGCTAGCGGAAGACCTACATCCGTAATGCGGTTTTCTCCATATTAATTTTTACTTTTACCCTCTTAAAGTGTAAAAGAAACAACCACCATGTGGCGTAAAATAGCAAATTTCATTCTTCGGAATAGATTCTTTTTATTAGGAGTCATTACTCTCCTTACCGTATTTTTTGGCTACTATGCCATAACTGGACTGAAACTCGAAAACAAATACGGCTTTGTTCTTCCCAAAACATCTACAACAACGCAGAACTACATGTTGTTCAAAGAGCGCTTTGGCGAAGATGGTGGAACTTTGGTGATTGCGATTCAAACGAAAAAATTGTACACCGAAAAGAACTTCAGAAAGTGGAAGGAACTTGGAGATTCAATATTGCAATTTGACGGTGTTGAATCCGTGATTTCGGAAGCCACTCTTTTTACCATCAAGAACAACAGGGAAGAGAGTAGGTTTGATGTGCAAAAGGTATTTAGCGACACCACCTACAGAGAAAAATCAATCGATTCCATAAGGCAAGAAATCAAACGAAATCCGGTCTATCAAAAGCTTTTGTACAACGATTCAACACATGTTTCGTTGATGATGGTAAGTGTGGATGAACGCTACTTGAGTGACCAGAAAAAATCGAAGGTAGTGCTGGATATTGAGAAGTTGGCAGAATTATATCAGCCCTATTTTGGTAAGATGCATTATGCCGGTTTGCCCCATTTGCGGGTGATTATCGGGAAGCGTATTCAAAGTGAAATGTACATTTTCATTGCACTTTCTTTGAGTGTTACCGCACTTTTACTCTATATCTTCTTCCGTTCGTTCCGTGTTATCATTGTGTGCTTGTCCGTGGTGACAATCGCCGTAATCTGGGCCATGGGAACGATGGGATTCTTAGGTTTCCGCTTGTCCATTTTGATGGCATTGATTCCACCACTGATGATTGTCATTGGTGTGCCAAACTGTACCTACCTTATGACCAAGTTCCATCAGGAAATAAAGGAGCATGGGAATAAAATGAAAGGGCTCTCGCGAGTGATTCAAAAGATTGGTACCGCCACATTTTTGACCAACTTTACCACCGCACTTGGTTTCTTAACCTTCGCATTTACCAATTCCCAAAAACTCATGGAATTTGGTATTTCTGCTTCCATCAATGTGATGATGGTTTTTGTCATTTCGTTGTGTATCCTTCCTATTTTCTTGTCTTTTTCAAAAACACCGAAAGAACGACACCTGAAGCACTTGGATCGCAAGTTTGCCTCAGGTTTGATCCGCGGGATTTTATACCTCACGCAATACAAGCGCAAGTGGGTGTACGGAACAACATTATTGATTATTGTCGTAAGTATTTTCGGAATTCTGCGTGTTGAAGCAACAGGAAATGTCACAAGTGATTTACCGAAAAAAGACCCGATTCTCCTCGATTTGAAATTCATTGAAAAGAACTTTGGGGGGTCCATACCTTTTGAAGTCATGATCGACTACAAGGAGCAGGGGCGTTTGATGAAACGGTCAACCCTGGAGCGCATTGAACAAGTACAGATGAACTACGCCAAGGATACAATGTTCTCCAAAAGTATTTCTATCGTAGATTTCATCAAGGTGGTCAACATGGCCTACTACGGAAATGACCCTTCGAAGTATGAGCTCATTGCTAACCGCGATAGAAAACGATTGAAGAAATACCTCGATAACTTTGAAGTGTCGAATGTGAACGGTGGTGCACTTTCAGTAAAAGAATTGCTCGACACAACACATACAACGCTGCGCGTACGCTGTCAAATGAAGGATATCGGTTCGTATGAAGTGGCGGATAAAGTGGATTTGATTCGCAGTCAAATTGATAGTATCATGAACCCAGATCGTCCGCAGTTGGAGCGCCTATATAGTCTGGTTGAAAAGGGCAAAACGGGATACATCGACTCTTTGGTTTATGGCTATTCTGGTGTATACAACACCTTGACGGATGCGCTTGCCAAAGGAAATTCAGATTTGCAGTTTAGGTTTCAAAGTGACCCTGAATTGATTAAGACTTATTACAAAAAACCAACATTTAAGAAAAAACTTCGGGCAGCTATCGATCAGGAGTATTTTGACATTACGTTGACGGGTACATCTGTGGTGGCCTCTGAAGGGACACGCTATTTGGTGAATAACCTCTTCTCCAGTTTGCTTTTTGCCATTGTTTCCATCTCCATTTTGATGGCGATCCTCTTCCGTTCATGGCGAATGGTGATTGTTGCCATGGTGCCTAACCTTGTCCCCTTGATTGTAACAGGTGGGATCATGGGTTGGCTAGGAATTCCATTGAAACCATCCACTTTGTTGGTATTCAGCATCGCCCTTGGTATTTCGGTGGATGACACGATTCACTATTTGGCCAAATACCGTCAGGAATTGAAACTGAAGAAATGGACACTGAAAGAATGTGTGCTGATCGCCATTCGTGAGTCAGGCCTTGGCATGTTCTACACCTCCATCGTATTGTTCTGCGGTTTCTCCGTGTTCTTGTTCTCCCAATTTGGTGGTACTCAAGCCCTCGGACTATTGATTTCCGTGACCTTGCTTATCGCCATGATTACCAATTTATTGATTTTACCTTCTTTGCTTTTGTCCTTAGAGCGCAGCTTAACAACCAAAGCATTTGAAGAACCGTACTTCGATGCGTATACCGAAGAGAGCGAGGTGGATTGGTCAGATCTTCAATTGTCAACAGATGAGGAGCTTGGACCACACAATGAGTTGCCTGAGGATGTGAAGCCGGACAATGGTGATGACACTCCTGAAAAGTAATGAATCTCATTTCAATCGATTGATACCATGAAAGGAATAATTCTCGCCGGAGGTTCTGGAACCCGATTGCATCCATTGAC